>DASWXG010000512.1:0-4038 GCA_036405615.1 Prosthecobacter sp.
TGATGCCTTGCAGGCCATTGCCGACGAAGGCCGCCGCGAGCGCGAGCGCCAGTTAAGCGCCTGTGAGCGCATCATTGAGGAGCATCTGGAGAAGTATGGGTTTCTCCAGCCGCTGGTCCCCGGTGGTCATAATCATTCACATCACAGTCAGACAGCGATCTGAAGCCTGAACGGCGCTGGTTGGAAGAGGACCGGAGTCCCCTCCCCTGCCAGTTCGCCATCCACCTCCAGAGGTGCCTGCGGCTCTGCGGTGACGGTAAAGTCGCGCAACTGCAGGTAGTCAATGTCCTCCGCCGGCTCATACCCGCCCTCGAGGATGGCCCGCAACATCTGGGCAAACTCCCAGCCGCCCAGCCCCCGGAAGATCAGAACATCCAGGAGGCCGTCCTGGTTAGACGCTTTGGGAAACACAGGCACGGGGCCGCCATAATGCCTGCCCGCACCGACAAGGACCACGGAGCCATGCAGGGCGGGCCGCCCTTCGACATGAACTGAGAGCAGCGGGGGCTTGCGCGTGAGCACCTGGGCGGCGGACATGACGTAGCTGAGGGGGCCAAACCGCTTTTTGCTCTCCCAGGAAGTCTCCTGGATGATCTCAGCATCAAACCCCACGCCCGCCAGCTGCACAAAGTACTGCTGGTTGGCCATCCAAAGGTCGATTTCCTTCCGGTCACCGCTGGAAATTTGGCGCCAGCAAGCAGTGATGTCCTGGCTTGGCAGCCCGAGTTCCAAGGAGAAGACGTTCATGGTGCCCACCGGCAAGACGCCCAGGGCGGTGTGCTTTTCGCCGGGCGGTCTCTCGGCATTGACCCGGCAGATGCCTTGCAACACTTCGTTCATGGTGCCGTCTCCGCCGGCTGCGACAATGAGCGGATGACCTTCCCGGGCCAGCCTCTCGGCCAGTTCCGTGGCCTGTCCGGGCCCGGAGGTCAGCACCAGCTCAGGCGCAGGTGAAAGTGAGCGGATGGCATTTTCCCGGGCGGCCGCCTGGGTACTGCGCGCGGCCGGATTGAGAATGACGGGGATCCTTTCAGGCATGGGCGTGGCCTATGAGCCAAAACGCCCCACTTCACAAGCAACAGTTGAACTTGCCCGCAGCAGATGCGGCCGCCTGTCACTGATATTTGGCGAGAACTTCACCGGCTTTTGCAGGCTGGACGTTCTCAAAGAAGTCGTCTTCCACCATGCAGACCGGACCGAAGCCGCAAGAAGCCAGGCACTCAGCAAACTCGATGCTGTATTTGCCGTCTTCACTGACAGCGATGGGGTGGTGGTGGTCGCAGTGGCTGCGGTCAATTTTCGCCTCTTTGCAGAACGCATCCATCAGCTCGTAGCTGCCCGCCATGGCGCAGGAGAGCGTGCGGCAAACGCGGATGTGATACTTGCCCGGGGCATACTGGCGGAAGCCCGGGTAGAAAGTCACCACTTCCAGCACCTGGATCGGCTCAAGGCCCAGCTTCGCTGCCACCCAGTTGACGATGTCATCGCTGATAAAGCGGTAGTGCTCCTGCATGAGATGGAGCAGGGGCAGCACAGCGCTGCGCTTGGACACGGGGTAATGCGTGATCACCTCGTCCATCTTGCTCTCCAGGTCTGCGGGAACTGCAAATGCCATCGTCGTTCAGGTAAAAAGTTGCTGCTTTGTCGGAGGAATGCCTTGGCCTGGCGTTATTAGCGGTCGCACTCGCCCATCACGAAGTCGAGGCTGCCCAGCACGGAAGGAATGTCGCTGAGCATGTGGCCGGGCATGATCTTGGAAAGAACGCTCAGGTTGATGAAGGAGGGGCTGCGGATCTTCAGGCGGTAAGGCACGCCACCACCCTTGCTGTGGATGTAGAAGCCGAGTTCACCCTTGGGGTTCTCCGCACCGAAATAGACTTCACCAGCCGGGGCATCAATACCCTGGGTGGCAATGATGAAATGGTGGATCAGTTCCTCCATCTTCATCAGCACACGCTCCTTGTTCGGCAGCATGCCTTTGGCATCGGCGACATTGATCGGGCCGCCCGGAACATCCGCCAGAACCTGGCGCAAGATCCGAACGCTCTGGCGCATCTCCTCCATACGGACCAAGTAGCGGTCGTAGCAGTCACCCGTCGTGCCGATCGGGATGTCGAACTCGTACTTTTGGTAGTCGAGGTAGGGCTGAGTCTTGCGCAGGTCATGCTCCACACCGGAACCACGGAGGTTCGGGCCGGTCAGGCCATAGGCGATGGCATCCGCCTTCGTGATAACGCCGATGTCCTGTGTACGTGCGATGAAAATGGCATTGCGGGTCAGCAGCTTGTCGATCTCATCGATCACAGGCTCCACCTCGTTGAGGAACTTCTGGACGGCGGCCACAAAGCCGTCGGGCAGATCGCGCACCTGACCACCCACACGGGTGTAGCTGGTGGTGAAGCGGGCGCCTGTCAGCTGCTCGCAAAGGTTGTAGATCTTTTCACGCTCGGTGAACGTGTAAAGGAAGACGGTCATAGCACCGACGTCCATGGCAAACACGCCGACACCGAGCAGGTGGGCGGAGATACGGGCCAGCTCGCAGCAAATAACGCGAATGGCGCGACCGCGCTCCGGCACTTCCCAGCCCATGAGTTTTTCCACGGCCAGGGCATAGGCCACATTGTTGGCCAGGGGTGCCAGGTAGTCCAAACGGTCCGTGTAAGGCACGAACTGGTTGTAGTGCATGTTCTCGGCGATCTTTTCATCGCCCCGGTGCAGGTAACCGACGTCAGGCTCCGCCTTCGTGATGGTTTCCCCGTCCAGCTCAAGAATCATCCGCAGCACACCGTGCGTGGCCGGGTGGGAGGGGCCCATGTTCAGGACCAGCTTCTCGCCCACAATGTCGCTGGTCGTCTCTTCGAGACTGTCCAGGTGCAACGCAGCCTTGGCAGCGGTGTCCGGGGACTCGTATTCACGGGTAACAGCAGGCATAATGGGTGGAAGAGACTATTCGCCTCCCCCCAAAAAGCGGCAAGGCGAATTTGTGAAAAATTTCACAAGCGTCGCCAACCTGTGCCACAAACCCTCGTGGCTGCACCATGTCGTGGCAGCTTCTACCTCCCATGAAGAGGCGAGAACTGCCCGTCAGGCGTAGGTTCTTTCCGCCACGGCCAAACCTTTCAACGCAAAAAGGCTGTCTGGTGAAACAGACAGCCTTTCAGAGGTTGGAAATCCAGACAACGAGCCGGAAAATCAGGCTACCGGAGCCTGAGCTTCAGGAGTCTTAGGCAGCGTGAAGCGGAAACGGATCTTGCCGCGCTTGGCAGCCGCGCGGGCCTTGCGCTTGGTGCGCTCTTTCGGATTCTCATGAGCGCGCAGGCGGCGCATTTCCTCGAGGATGCCTTCCATCTCGAGCTTGGTTTTCAGACGCTTGAGAGCGCGGTCAACAGGCTCACCTTTGCGGATTTGGACTTCGGGCATACGGGTTCAGAGAATGGTTTGAAAAGGGGTCGTGATTCTAGGAGCAAACTCAGATTCGTCAAATGGAAACATGCTCCCGGAGGTGATTTTGCCTCTGCCGGCAGCGTCACCGATCCGCCAGAATGTGACAGTTTCAATGAGGGAAGCTGAAAACAAACCGCACCAGAGAGGTGGCATATCTAAAGAGAGAGGAAAGAGAAATAGTGTCGCAGCCTCACCCGTCTCTTTAGATCCGGTTCCCCTTGTTAGATTTCACCTCCCGGCCACTGTGCGGTCATCCTCCGATGATCACCCCCATCAGCCGCATCATCCTTTTTGTGAGAGACGTCCCCGGCGTGGCCGCCTTTTACCAGCGGCACTTTGGCCTGGTACCCGCCGCCCCTGCCGAGGACGGCTGGCTGGAGCTTTCCGCAGGCGGCTGCAACCTCGCCCTGCACCGCGCCACCACGCCTTCGCGCGAACGCGGCCGCTCCCCCGCCAAGATCGTCTTCGCCGTCGCCGATGTTCACGCCGCCCGGCAGACCTTCGCCGCCAACGGCCTCAAGTTTGGCAAGGTGCATGAAGTCAATGGCTTCGCCTTCTCCAACGCCCGCGACCCCGAAGGCAACCCCATCCAGA
>DASWXG010000513.1:0-7494 GCA_036405615.1 Prosthecobacter sp.
AGGGCACGCTCGACTCCATGGTCGGCCAGAAGCTGAAAGCCGCCGGGCTGGATTTCGCCCCAGGAGCGGATGCCGCCACGCTTTGCCGCCGCATTCATGTCACCCTGACAGGCCTGCAGCCCAGCTTTGAGACCATCAAAGCCTTTGAACAGGCTTCTGCCAAGAACGCCAAGGCGGCAACCGATGCCCTCATTGACAAACTGCTCGCTTCCCCGGCCTATGGGGAACGCTGGGGCCGTGTCTGGCTGGACGTGGCGCGCTATGCCGACACCGATGGCTACCAGGTGGCGGGCAAAAACATCCGCTATCCCTACGCCTACACCTATCGTGACTGGGTGGTGAAGTCGCTGAACGACGACATGCCCTATGACCAGTTCCTGAAATACCAGCTGGCGGCTGATAAAATGGTCCCTGCCGGGCAAAACGATCCGCATCTGGCAGCCCTGGCTTTCATGAACGTGGGAGACCGCTTCATCAGCAACAAGGATCTCCAGACGGACGACCGCATTGACGTCGTCACCCGCGGCATGCTGGGCCTGACGGTGGGCTGCGCCCGCTGCCACGACCACAAGTTTGACCCTATCCCCGCCCGCGACTACTACGCCCTGTACTCCGTCTTCAACAGCAGTGAAGAGCCGGCCAACGAAGCCATGCCGGTCATTGGCAAGGCCTCCAATGAAACGGATATCAAGGACTATGACGCCAAGGTGGCGGAAATCAGCTCCAAGGAGCTGGAGTTCAAGAAGCAGGTCTATCAGGAAATCCGCCATCCGGAGCGGGTGGCCGAATACCTCGCCTTTGCCCAGGAGGCAGCCACCACCAAGGACCGCACCGCCCTCAAAGGCCGTGCAGGCCAGTTAAAGTTGCGCGACAAGGTGGCCGACCAGTGGGGAGACTTCCTGAAACGTTATGCGCTGCAGGCGAAACCGCATCCGGTAATGCTTGCGTGGAAAGAGTTTGCCGCCCTGCCTGCCGACCAGTTCGCCGCCAAAGCCCCTGAGCTTGTCCAGGCGCTGATCAAACCGGAAAAAGGCCTGAACGCTGTCCCCCGCAACGAACTGGCCAAACGCCCCGCTCCCAAAAAGTTTGAGGAAGTGGCGGCGCTGTATGCGGACATTTTCAACACCTGCCTTGCTGGCAAGGAGCCTGACAATGCCGACTGGAAAGCAGTGCGCGAAATTCTCCAGGCCGCCCCCAGCCCCATGTCCGTGCCGGTGGAACAGGCCAACACCTTCTTCACCCGCAAAGACCTCACCCAGGTGGTGAAGTTCTCCAATGACCGCCTGAAACTGGAAAGTGACCACCCAGGTGCGCCTCCCCGCGCCATGGTCATGCAGGACAAGCCCAAGCCTGCCGATGTCAGCATTTTCATTCGTGGCAATCCTGGCCGCCGTGGTGCCCCGGCCCCCCGTGGCTGGCTGACCATGTTCGGCGGCGAAACCTTCAAGAATGGCAGCGGCCGTCTGGAACTGGCGGAGAAAATCGCCAGCAAGGACAATCCCCTCACCGCCCGTGTCATCGTCAACCGTGTGTGGTCCCAGCACTTTGGCCGTCCTCTGGTGGGCCAGACCAGTGACTTCGGCGTCCAGACGGACAAGCCCGTCCAGCAGGATGTGCTGGATTACCTCGCCGCCACCTTCATGGAAGAAGGCTGGAGCCTGAAAAAGCTGCACCAGCGCATCCTCAGCAGCCGCGCCTACCAGCAGTCCGCCGCGGTATCACCGGAAAAGGCCCTCAAAGACGCCGACAACGAACTCCTCAGCCGCCAGAACCGTCAGCGTCTGGATTATGAATCCATGCGCGACGCCATGCTGCAGGTGGCTGGCGATCTGAATCCGGGCAAAATCGGTGGTCGCGCGCTGGAGCTTGAAGACAAAGATGCCGACACCCGCCGCAGCATCTACCTCCTGGTGAACCGCTACGACCAGCCGACAGTCCCGGCGATGTTCGACTTCGCCAACCCGGACAGCCATAGCCCAATGCGCTACGTGACCACCGTCCCGCAGCAGGCACTGTTCCTGATGAACAGCCCGTTCATGCAGCGCCGCTCCGGCAAGCTGGCCACGGAAACCCCGGTCTCCGGCAGCACCATCGATTCCCAGGCCATCCAGGCCCTTTACCACCGAGTGCTGCTTCGTGACGCACGTCCGGAAGAGGTCGAACTGGCGCAGCGTTTCTGCAACGATGCGAACGATCTCGGCCGTCTCGCCGCCGCCTTTGTCTGGCGCTATGGCTGGGGCCAGGTGGAAAAAGATCCCGCCTCCGGAAAGATCAGCCTCGCCGGGTTCACTCCCCTGCCTCACTACGGCAAAGTCGGCCAAAACACCTTGCGCTGGACTCCGGAGAAGAATTTCCCCTCCAAGGAATTTGGGCATTTCTACATTGGTGTCGGCAACGGTCACCCTGGCAGCAACTGGCCGGCCGTGATGCAGTGGACCTCTCCCTACGAGAAGGAAAAAATCCGCATCACCGGTACCATTAAACGGGCTAACGAACGCGGCAACGGCGTCCGAGTCTGGATCATTTCCAACAAGGCAGGCAAGATCCGCGAAGAACTCGTCAAACCCACCGGCAGCGTGGAGATCAACGCAGACCTGGAAGTGACCCGGGACGAAGTCCTGAGCTTTGTCGTCGAATCCGAGAACAAAAACACGGATAGCGACAGCTACACCTGGGCCCCCCGAATCGAACGTCTCGCCCCGGATGGCAGCCTCAGCCCCATCACCCGTGCCGACACCGATTTCTGCGGCCCTGCTGGCTGGCCCGTCAACCGCCTCAAGGCTCAGACTCCCCTGTCCCAGCTCGCCCAGGTACTGATGATGTCCAACGAATTCCAGTTTGTGGACTGATCTTGGGTTAGTCCGAAGTCCGGAAGCCGGAGTTCGGAGTGCCCTACAAGACAAAAACACCTATGAAATCGGCCAGTAATTCTGAGTTCCAGGAGAAGATGAAAAAGCGCACCAAGGACTTTGCCGTGCGCATCATCAAACTTGTCGATTCTCTTCCAGACAGAAAGATATGCTGGGATATAGGACGCCAGTTGCTGCGCGCCGGGACGTCCGTGGGAGCCAATTACCGGGCTGCATGTCGCGCCCGCAGCAATGCCGAGTTTCGATCCAAGCTGGGCATTGTTGAGGAAGAAGCCGATGAGACACTTTACTGGATGGAATTGCTGATCGAATCCGGCGTGGTAAAGGCTGTTCAGCTCAATGCACTGATGACCGAAGCGGAAGAAATCCTGCGCATCGTCATCTCAGCAATCAAGAATACCCCCGATTCCGCCCCTGCTGCCAAGAAATCTAACTCCGCTCCAGTGATCGGGGGATCTTCCAAAACTCTCAAAGACATTTGAATGCCCTGCGAAAGCGCAAGCTCTAACTCAGAACTCCGCTTTCCGAACTCCTAACCTCCCCCTGTTTGCCATGTCTCATCATTCCCCCAATCTTGAACATCTTTTCATGACCCGCAGGCAGATGCTCAGCCGTGTCGGCATGGGCATGGGTGCCATGGCGTTTGGCGAACTGCTGGGCGCGGGCAAAGCACAGGCGGCCATCAATGCCAACAATCCGTTCGGAGTCCGCCAGCCGCATTTCGAGCCGAAGGCCAAACGCGTCATTCACTTCTTCATGAATGGCGGGCCTTCCCAGGTGGACACCTTCGATCCGAAGCCCATGCTGGACAAGTATGACGGCAAGGCGCTGCCCAACATGGCCCTCAAAACCGAGCGGCCCACCGGCGCAGGTTTGAAGTCCCCATTCAAGTTCCAGAAGTATGGACAGTGCGGGCTGGAGGTCAGCGAGATCTTTTCCCGCACCGCCAACTTCGCCGATGACCTCTGCGTCATCCGCTCCATGCAGGCCGACGTGCCCAACCATGAACCCTCCCTGGGGCTCATGAACACCGGCGACGGCCGCCTTCACCGCCCCAGTTTCGGTTCCTGGGTCACCTATGGCCTGGGTTCTGAAAATGAAAACCTTCCAGGCTACATCTCCATGTGCCCGAAAGGCATGCCGACCCGCCGCACCAAGAACTGGCAGTCCGCGTTCCTGCCCAGCGTTTACCAGGGCACCTACATCAACACCGCCGACACCAATGTCGAGAAGCTGGTCGAGTTCATCAAGAACAGCTCCCTCGACATGAAGCAGCAGCGCCGTCAGCTGGACCTGCTGTATGAGCTGAACCACAACCACCTCATCCAGCGCAACAATGACCAGCAGCTGGACGCCCGCATCCAGAGCTACGAACTCGCCTACCGCATGCAGATGGAGGCCACGGACGCCTTCGACATCAGCAAGGAGCCTGAAAGCGTGCGCAAGGCCTATGGCGAAAACGATTTCGGCCGCCAGACCCTCATTGCCCGCCGTCTGCTGGAACGCGGCGTCCGCTTCATCCAGCTCTGGACCGGTGCTGGCCAGCCCTGGGACAGTCATGATGAAATTCTCGACCACGCCCGCCTCGCCAAAGACGTGGACGGTGCCATTGCCGCTTTCATGGCCGACATGAAGCAGCGCGGCCTGTTCGACGACACCCTCATGATCTGGGGTGGTGAATTTGGCCGTACTCCGGCTGTGGAACTACCCACCCCCGGCTCCAATGCGGGCAAGCAGCGCGGCCGTGACCACAACCACTACGGCTTCACCACCTGGCTGGCCGGAGGCGGAGTGAAGGGCGGCTATACGCATGGTGCCACCGACGAGTTCGGTTTCGCCGCGGTGGAAAAGCCGGTCCACGTGCATGAACTGCATGCCACCCTGCTGCGCACGCTCGGGTTCGATCACTCGAAGTTCACCTTCAAGTATGCCGGCCTCGACTTCCGCCTGACGGGCGTTGAGGACTGCAAGATCATTCCGGAATTGCTCGCTTAAAGCCGCCCCGAACAAAAAGTTTGCAAATCGCGTTCAACCTCGCCCAATCTTCCCGGCTGGCTAGAGGTCGAGCAGCTCTTTCATCCGCGCCTTGCTGATGGCACCGGACTGTCGGGCCACTTCCCGGCCGTTTTTGAAGACCACGAATGTGGGGATGCTGCGCACACTGTAACTGGCAGCCAGCCCCTGCTCTTCGTCCACGTTCAGCCGGACCACCCGGGCGCGGCCTTCCACCTCCGCTTTCAGATCAGCCACCACGGGTTCCACGGCGCGGCACGGGCCGCACCAGTCCGCGTAAAACTCCGCCATCACAGGCATCGGAGAGCTTTTCACGAGGCTTGTAAACTCGGAGGCGCTCCCGGACTTTCCAGTGCCGCTCCCCGCCTCAGCGGTCCCTGACATGTCCAGGAAAATCCACCCCAGCCAGGCCAGTACGGCGGCAGTGATCCAAACGCCGAGATTGGAAGCCTTCATGCTTGAATGTCCCGGCATTCGGCCTGCTGCCAAGCCTTTTCCGGAAACCTCGCTCAGGCCATCATCGCAGGCTGACCCGTGCTTTCCAGCACGGCATGCCACAGTTCACCCAACGGGTCCACCTTACGGCGGCCATGCGTCACCATGTCCAGCGGCAGATGCACAAAGGCATTGTGCCAGCGCCCCACCATCATGGAGGTCTTGCCCGCCATCGCTGCGTGCACGGCCGCCTGGGCCAGACGTGAACAATAGACATTGTCCTGCGGGTTGGCCGGCACGCTCCGGACGATGTAGCTCGGGTCAATGAACTTCAGGTTCACCTCCATGCGCCGCGCCTTGAAAAAGGCGTTGATTTCGTCCTTCAGATACAGGCCGATGTCGCCATACCTTTTGTTACCGCTGGCATCCGTGCTGCCATCCGTTTTCAGGAGTTCCTGTCCGGCACCTTCGGCCACGACGATGACGGCCTTGCCTCTTTTTGCCAGCCTGTAACGGAGGGTCTCCAGCAAACCGCTCGGGCCATCCATGACAAACTCCACCTCGGGGATCAAAACGAAGTCCACATTGCTGCCTGCCAGGGCGGCAAAACAGGCGATGAACCCGCTGTCGCGCCCCATCAGCTTCAGGAGACCAATTCCGTTGACGGCCCCGCAGGCTTCAGTGTAGGCGCACTTCACGGCATTCACGGCCTCGGCAAAAGCGGTTTCAAACCCAAAGCTTTTGTCCAGATACATGATGTCGTTGTCAATGGTCTTGGGAATCCCCACCACCGCCTTGCGCAGGCCGCGACGGGCGATCTCCTTGGCGATCTCCGAAGCACCTCTCAGCGTGCCGTCACCGCCAATGACAAACAGGATGTCCACGCCCATGTCCTCCAGGGTGTCCACCATTTCCCCTATCGGCTGCTGGCCACGGGAACTGCCCAGGATGGTGCCGCCAAAATTGTGAATCTGGGCGACTGACTCCGGCCTCAAAATGAGAGGCGTATGGCCGTAGCGCTGGACGAGGCCCTCATAGCCGTAGCGGAAGCCGTACACCTTGGTCACTCCATACTGCTGGTAGCACTGGTTGACGATGCCCCGGATGATGTCGTTCAGCCCGGGGCAAAGGCCACCGCAGGTGACAATGCCAACGGTGGTTTTCGGCGGATCAAAGAACACTTTTTCCCGGGGTCCTGCCTCTTCAAAGCTCAGGGCGCTGTTTTCCTGCTGAAGGCCCTGGACGGTATTGGTGTAAAGGATGCGGTCGGCCTCGGTCTTGAAGGGCACCTGTACGCTGCCAATCTGGTGCAGCGGGGATCGGAACAGGCAGGGGCCGAGGGAGGAAATGTCAACATTCAGCATGGGCGGTCAATAGAGAGCACATCGGGTGCCATGCACGGTCCGTGATGGCGTTTTTGTGCAACGGCAAAGTCACGGGGTTTCAGGCTACGCCGAGGTCGGTCATCAGCTGGCGGATGAAGATGGCGCGCTCCTCTTCCGTCACCGTGCCTTCACGCCAGCAAAGCGTCAGCACCAGACGGCCGTTCTTTTCATTGGTGAACACCCCGGTTCCGGGAGGATCCGAGAAGCTCGGCACATGGTAGGCATTGGTCACTTCCGCCCCGGCAAACTGGGTCAGCTCAGGGGCAAACACACCGGTGTTGGAGTGGTAAAAGGAGCTGAACTTGCCCTTCATGTGCCAGTTGATGAAGTGCATGTGCAGGCTTGGCGGCATGGGTCGCATCATCCACATGAGGTCACGGAAGGCATCGCCGATCTTGTCTTTGATGAAACGTGTGTGCTGCTTGTGGAGAGCACCGGCTGCGGCATCCAGAGAAGTCAGATCTTCCGCCAGCAGGTTGCAGAAAAACATCGTCAGATGGTTCTGGAAAAGCGGGCCGCGGGTGCCCTTGCGACGCACCTGGATCGGCACGCAGCACATCAGCGATTCCGGCTTCACCTGGCGGTGATCAAACACGGCCTGGTGCGCACGCATGGCACAGGCCAGGTGGAAGGGCATGTTGATCAGCGGACCGGATACCGCAGCGCTGCGGCGGGCGGCCTCTTCCGTCTGCTCCTTGGTCAGCGTGATCACCTGGAAATGCGCACGCCCTGACGACAGCTTGGGAGAACCCAGCGCCTCGAAAGGATGCTTCATCACCGTGTCGAAAAAC
>DASWXG010000514.1:0-4346 GCA_036405615.1 Prosthecobacter sp.
AGCAGCAGGGCAGCGGCACCGCCAACCCCCTCGACCGCGTCCGCCAGCTCTACGAGATCACCAAGGATCCCCAGATCGTCCACTGGCTCTGCCAGAAGGCCAATGGCTTCTTTGTCCAGAACACCACCGGCGGCGGCCCCCGTGGCATGGAGCTCATGCCCGCCACCCAGGAGATCGTGCAGCAGTTCGCCGCTTTACTGACGGCCATCAGCAAGGCGGCCGCAGACGGCCACATCAGCACCGACGAGGCCACCCACATCCGTGGCGTGTGGGATGAGCTGAAGCGCTACACCGAAGGCTTCGTGCGCCTGTGCGAAAAAGGGGACTTCACCCACCTCGCGGAGGAGATCAAATCCCACCAGCCGCCACGGAAGTAAACACAACTGGCAGGTGACCAGCGCAGCCAATGGGGCCGCTCCGCCGTCGAGAATACGACAAGCTTTTGAAAACGGGTCTGACTGCAATGCCGCCAAGCAAAATGGCTGGGGCGAGCCGGAGGTTCGCAGGAAGGTAGATAGGGTCAGCGCAAGTCGGAAAAATAGGATGTTTTTCAGGCCCCCACATTGGCAAATCTCGCCACAATGAGCATGCTAGGCGACGCCCGTTTGGGCGAGCCGGAGGTTCGCAGGACGGTAGCCGGTGGTGGAGGAAGCGCAGCGACCGGGAACCACCGGATAAGACACGTCATTTTCCCCACCCACCGAAGGTTGCGCTCCGGCAGGAGCGCGAGAGGTTCTCGCCAGCTCCCACGTTTAAGCCATCCAGACCACCCTCTCCATGCTTTGGAAAACCCTCCTCCTCGCCCTGCTCCCCGCTGCGGCCTTCTCCGCCGACGCCTACGTCACGGTTGAATACCCGCCCTCCACCCAGCCCGGGGAGCTCATCTACGGTGTCACCTACACCGCCTGGATTCCCGAAGGCGTCAAATCCATCCGCGGCGTCATCGTCCACCAGCACGGCTGTGGCAAAGGCGCCTGCGAAGGCGGTGCCACCGCCGCCTATGACCTCCACTGGCAGGCCCTCGCCAAAAAGTGGGATTGCGCCCTCCTCGGCCCCTCCTACCACCAGCAGGACGGCCAGGACTGCCGCCAGTGGTGCGATCCCCGCAACGGCAGCGAAAAAACCTTCCTCCGCGCTCTTGGCGACATCGCCGCCAAGTCCGGCCACCCCGAGCTCGCCCTGGCCCCCTGGTGCCTGTGGGGTCACAGCGGCGGCGGCTTCTGGGCCAGCCTCATGCAGACCCTGCATCCGCAGCGCATCGCCGCCATCTGGTTCCGCAGCGGCACCGCCTACGCCACCTGGGAGAAAGGCGACATCCCCAAGCCCACCATCCCCGCCGAGGCCCTCCGCATCCCCATGATGGCCAACCCCGGCGCCAAGGAGAATGGCGACAAGAAATTCAACGGCGCCTGGACCGGCTGCCTGGCCATGTTCCACGCCTACCGTGCCAAGGGGGCACCCATCGGCTTCGCCCCGGATCCCCTCACCAGCCACCAGTGCGGCGACTCCCGCTACCTCGCCATCCCCTTCTTCAGCGCCTGCCTGGAGCAGCGCCTTCCCGCCAAAGACGGCCCCGTCGATGCCCCCCTGCGCCCCGTGGACACCACCAAGGCCTGGCTCGCCCCCCTCCTCGACCACACCGCCCGCCCCGCCTCCGAGTACAAGGCCAAGCTCGAAGACTCCGTCTGGCTCCCCGACGCCAACGTCGCCCGCGACTGGAGCGAATACGTCCAAACCGGCTCCACCACCGACACCACACCGCCCGAGGCGCCCACTGACGTCACCGTCAAACCCGCTGACCAAGGGGAGAACGCTAATGGCATCGTCATCACCTGGCAGGCGCAAGCTGATTTTGAAAGCGGGCTCCAGCAGTTTGTCATCCTGCGGGATGGTGAGGAGATTGGCAAAGTCCCGGAAAAGCTGGTGGGCAAGTTTGGTCGGCCGCTGTTTCAGAGCATGTCGTACCACGACACGCCGGAGAAGCCGCTGCCTGAGATGCGGTATGTCGACAGGACGGAAGGGGCCAAGGTGGATGCGAAGTACCACGTCATCGCCATCAACAGCGCTGGCCTGAAGTCCGAGTGATCAGTAGCGATGATGCAGCCGGGGCCTTTGAAGGTCCATTGACCACGAGCAACCTTAAAGCGGTTCCCTCTCACCGCGCCTGACCAGACTGCTCCATGAGGATTTTGGAGGGGATAGTTGAGGAGACACTCCACGCCAACGACCGCTGACGACGGGTCTTTGCTGTCATCGCCCACGGCCGCTCCTCCGAAAAAACAGCAGATGTTTTGCGACGCAGGGGGCGAATACATATTGGTATTATTCCGCCCCGGATTTTACCCTCGCGTCAAGACGCAAGATTAGGTCGACGATATCACTGACCTTTTGACGATCCTTTTCCCGTGCCTCGAACTGAAAAGGGGGGAAGTCCAGGGCGTTAAGTCTGGGCCGCAGTGATTCCAGATCGCGTGTGGTAAACAACAAAACTGGAATGCGATGTGCAATAAGGTGACTGCGAGCCTCGGTGAGAATTTTCAGCCCAGTTATTTCTCCGTCTTGTGTCTCGTCACTCCATGAAGTTGGCACGGGCATCATCATGTCAACAATGACCATGCTCCAATCTGTTCGATTGAGAAGCTCGACAAGACCATCGGGCGCACGCTTGCAATGCCGTACACTGTAATATTTTCCCAATTCGTTGATGGTTATTTCATTTGGAAAAAACTCATCGTCAATCAACAGGAGGTTAGGCTTCATGGCTGTGGTGCTGAAAAACGGCGTGCTGCGGGAAACCAGAGAGAAAAGGTGGTGGGGGAACTGAATGAAACCAGGCGAACATCTCCCTCATGGCGCCGCATGATTAGCTTCGTAATGTGCAGGCCTAGGCCGGCCCCTTTGGCGATTTCCCGTGCTGATTCAGTCCGGTATCCCCGCTCA
Organism: Prosthecobacter sp.; assembly: GCA_036405615.1. Taxonomy (GTDB): domain Bacteria; phylum Verrucomicrobiota; class Verrucomicrobiia; order Verrucomicrobiales; family Verrucomicrobiaceae; genus Prosthecobacter. The sequence goes on from DASWXG010000514.1 coordinate 2,941, forward strand.
AAAACACGCTCTTTGTCTTCACTTGCTATGCCTATTCCCTTGTCTCCCTTTACTAAAATGGAATAGCCATCCCGGTCGTCTAGACACCAGACGCGGATTTCCGAGCCGTCATCTCCGTATTTTACTGCGTTTAGAAGGAGATTTAGCAACGCCTGTTCGACGTACCATCGGTCTACATGCAATTTGGGCAAACGCGCACAGCTGTGATGGTCTAGGTTGAGCTTAATCCTTTTTTCCTTCATCGCATATCGTCCTAAGACATCGCAAAGTCGGGCAATGATTGTCCCATAGATGAGGGTTTCTTCAATTTCGAGGGGCTTCTTTTCGATTTCATCCCGATATAGCCTTTGAACCTGATTCCTGGCGAGCATGGCGGAAAACTTTAGGTCCCATAGGTTGAAGGCCAAAACTTCCGTCTTTTGGTCAGTCTTCGGGCTGGCCATACCGTGCGTCATTTGTTCAACGAGTTGATTGATTACTCGCATGCTATTGCGGAGCTCGTGGCGTTGGTTGGATACAGCCCGATCTACCTCAATATTGTTGGCCATGGTTTCGAGCACAGGACCAATTTGCTCGGTCAAGAACATCAAGGTCTGAATCTCCACGGGATCAAAAGGACGGTTTTGTTCCCCGAAGCGTTTCCATCGATGATAGGCAAACCGCATGACGCCCAGTGCTTGAGCACGAAGGTCGCCATCGGAGCCGGGTTGCTCAGATGCAGGCAGTGGGATTGGCAGCAATAGCGCGGGATCTTTCCAATCTTTAGTGTCGACGGGACCACTTCCTACCGGTCTCACCTCAAAGGACTTGGGGGCGGATGTCGAGCTGTTGCAGATATCGATACCGTCGTTGAGAGGCATTTCCTTGCCGTTGGCAAAGCACTGAGCTGTGCGCGCCGCTTCGCCTATCTCATAGGTGAGTTCGGCCCAACGATGTTCTGGAAGAATTTTTTCGGGCTCGGTGCCTAGACAAATGCCTGTCGTATGAAGTAAAAAGACCTTGCCGCTTCGTTGATCTTTCCGGTAGAAGATCGATATGGCCTCAATTTTAAACTCGGACTCGATGAACTTGACCAAGGCTTCCAAATAACCTCGACGGGCATCATTCGGATGCCGGATGGACTCAACCAGCCAACGGCCAGCCAACTCATTGAGCTTTAATAGTGTTCGTCTCTGAATGGCTTCGCGAGACCTATCGAGAGCCTGAGCTGTGAAGCGGCCCATCCATTCCAAAGTCTCTTTTGGTGCGGTGACAGGTTGTTGCGTGCCATTGATGTTCCAGACAGCCCAAACGGTGGCATCTTCAGGGCTGATGAAAACCTCGAACTTCTTTCGATAGTGCAAACAAAGAGCACCAATAACAACTTCTGTTCCAACTGTATGGGTATGTTCGTCGGGATACGGTTG
>DASWXG010000515.1:0-3698 GCA_036405615.1 Prosthecobacter sp.
AACAGGGATGATGAGGTAGCGCTCCAGCGTCTCAATGAGCCTGTCCGTGCTTTCCCTGCCGCCAATCGTGACACGCACGCTGCTGCTGAGCTGGCCGGAACGGTCGCGAATCAGAATCCCCTGCTCTTCCAACCAGCGGGCCAGGGCCTGGGCCTCGGGAAGCCGAAACAAAACGAAATTGCCGTGCGACTCAAAACAAGCGATGCCCCGCCCGCGCAACCAGGTGACAAAGCGGCTGCGCTGAACCTTCACCTCCTCGATGTGGGTCTGCACGCGCGACCAGTCTTCCAGCGCCGTCTGGGCGGCCACCTGGGCAAACGTCGTCAGGTGCTTGGGGTTCGCCACACGGCGAACGGTGTCGATGAGGGCCGCATCGCCCAGCAGGCAGCCGACGCGCAGTCCAGCCAGGCCAAAGGCCTTGGAGAAGGTACGCACGATGACCAGATTGCTGAACTGGTTGACCAACGGCACCGCATCCTCCGGCCCAAATTCCGCATAGGCTTCATCCACGATCAAGAGCGTCGAAACCTTAGCTGCTGCTTCACAGAGCGTAGCGATCTGCTGGCGTGACAGGTGATAACCGATGGGGTTGTTCGGGTTGGTGAGATACAGCACGCGCGGCATCTCCTCCTGCAGACGGTTGATGAGGTCCTGAAGCGGAAACTCGCCCTGCCCCTCAAAGGTGTAGTGCAGGCTCTGCCCGCCACGCTGCTCGGCAGTGGCGCGGAAGTTGTCATAACCCGGCGCCACAATCATGACCTTGTCACCCGTGGTGACGAAACATTGAGTCAGGCAGGCCAGCGCCATGTCTGACCCGTGAGTGGGCAGGACGCAGGCTTCCGGCACGCCATGATGTTTCGCCAAGGCCTGGATCAAAGCTGCCGGATGCGCCTCAGGATACCAGATGATCGAGTGCGAATCCTGGATCAACGCCGCCAGCCGTTCTTGCACACGGGGTGAAGGCAACGCGTCGGCCTCGTTCCAGTCCAGTTTCAGGATGGACTCCCCCGCTCGCGAGCGCGACCACGCCACCTGGGAGGACAGCACGTACTCCCGCTGCTCCTCCACCGCCTTGTTGGCCTTGCGCCGCAGGACCACAGGCGTCTTGCCATCGCGATTGGTTTCAAACTTTTGGTTAATCCGATACTCCACCGCCATGGCCTCGCCGAAACGCGAATGCAGTTCCTCCTTCACTTTGGCATAGGCAGGGTGGCGTTCGAAACCGGCATCCGTGCTTTCAATGTTCACCACAATGTCAGACGCGCCATACTGGACGATCTGGAAACGTACCACGCCGGGTGCCGAACGGAACACTGAGTAAAAATTCACCGAGGGCAAACGCCGCCCGTCCGGGGTGACAATGACATCATCTTTGCGGCCCTGCACCCGGGCCAGCTTGCGCGGATACAAGGTGCCCTCCGGTTCGGATGCGTGGCGCGTCACGATGTCGCCCGTGTCATAGCGAATGAACGGCATGACCGGATTTTGCAGGCTGGTGGCAATAAGCCGTGAGTCGCCCGGGGCCAGCGTGTCATCCGGCCGAAACTCGGCGTAACCATACTGCCAGACGATGTTCAGCCCATCGTGGTCCTGCCCTTCATAGGCCACCAGAGTGGGCTCGGTCATACCATACCAGTCAAAGAGGATCTTGCCAAACACGCGCTCAATCGCTTCGCGCTCATGCGGAGTCATCGTTTCTGAGGCGGTAAAAAGCCCGCGCACGGAAGGCAGCTTCTGCCCGGTGCGCTCCAGATACTCCGCCAGCACCATGAGCGAGGAAGGGTAGCTGCGGATGAACTTGGGCTGGAACTCCTGGATGGCCTTCATGTACTCCGCCGCATTGCGCGGGGAGAAATGATAAGCCGACATGAACAGCGTGTTCTGCGCCTTGTCGTGGATCCACAACGGCTCGCCTGCACGCGAAGGCACGTAGCTGCGCAGAGCCAGAAACGGATCGCGAAAGCGGTAGCCGGCCTGCGCCCACATCTCATACATGCAGGCGTAGTCGAGCGCGATGTAGCGCTCGCTCAGCAGCATGCGCATGGGTTTGCCCGTGGTGCCGCTGGTCTCTGCATAGGCGCTCAGGCGGCGGTAGCGCGGATCCACCAGATCTTCAAACCGCTCGCGAATGATGTCCTTGGTCAGGATGGGCAGTTGGGCCAGAGTCTGCGGCCCCTCGAAATCCGTGTGAGGATCGAAACCCAGGCCGCGAAACGTCTCCGCATAGTAACGCGTGCCTTCGTACGCCTGCACCAGCACCTTTTTCATCTGGGCATCCACCCACGCCCGGCGCTCTTCATCAGAGAAACTGCCAGTGCGTTTCAGAAAGGTCTGGTAGGTCCACCAGCCGTGCAGCTGGGCCAGTTTGCGGATGGACTTTTTATGCATGGACGGAGAAGGAGTGAATCTCGGTCAGAGAATGCGAGCGGTTGCCCTGACGCGCATTCCAGTACAGCCGGTAAGCCTGCTTGGCCAGAGGCAGCAGCGGTTTCGGCACCTGGATGAATTTTTTCATGGCATAGTAGGCAGGCGCATACTTGCGCTCGCCACTGCCGGAGGACTGCTTGCGGGCCAGGATTCTGAAATCTGTCTTGCCCGCCAGCATGGCGCGCACCGTTTGCTCAGCATCACCGCAGGCCAGCACCTCGTTCACGCACTGACCCACATCCGCCTCATAGTGGGCATCGCTTCCGCCAAAGACACCTGCTTTAAATCCCAGGCTGGCGGCCGTTTCACGCGTGCGGCTGTTATCCTCATGGCTGCCTTTCGCATTGTGAATCTCCAGGGCATCGGCATCCATCAGGTCATCCAGACCAGGACCGCGCGAACCTAACAAACCATCTTTCAAGCGGTGAGGATGCGGCACCAGCACCAGCCCGCCCTGTTCGTGAATCTCCCCAATGGCCTCCGCCGTGTCCGTGGCGGCAATGTCCTCTTTGAGAAACAGGCCGATCAGATGGCATTTGTTAGCCAGGGTACGCTCCTCGCCGATGAGGATCTGCGTGGCCGCATTCTTTTTGCGAAACCAGCGCTGTACCTCAAACGCCCCCGCCGTGGTGTCATGATCCGTAATGGCGATGACATCCAGCTTCTGGGCAATCGCCGCCTTCAACAGACCTTCCGGCGTGATCATTCCATCACTGGAGGCCGTGGTGTGGCAATGCAGTTCCACCCGCATTCGGAAAGGGGTTTCCGGGAGTGGCATGGCTTGCAGAAAAAATAAACGAAGCTGTCCCGGAACGCCTCAGATTGAGACCGCTCATTCGAGCAGCTTCACCATCATCAACTCACTTCTTAGCGCGAAACCGCGCCCCCTTCTCTCAGACCATGCGGTTGCGCCAGCGGCGGAACATGACCATGAAACCAAAGCAGCCGATCAGCAATGCACCACCAGGCTCCGGTACCGGGATGGCGATCACCAAGGCGTCCTGCCAGTTAAAGTTAGGATCGGTCGGATCCGTGTTGTTGCCCGTCGGCTGCAGCGTGTTCAGCGTGAAGTAGCTGTTCTGCGCGGTGTAAGTGTTGAAGAAATTGGCAGCGTCCTTGGCGGCGACATCATCCAGAATGTCCTGGAAAAGATCAGAGCGGGCGAGGCCGGCTGCCGACGTGTCATTGGCCGCAATCCAGCGGTCCACAAAATCGGCGAGATTAGTGAAGTCGGTATGAGCCGGTTTGCCATAGACCTCAGCCAGGAAATT
>DASWXG010000516.1:0-1609 GCA_036405615.1 Prosthecobacter sp.
TCCTCAAAGCCGTGGCCGAATGTCTGGCGGACGAGCTTCAGCATCTGAACAGCAAACATCCGGCACTGCCTTACACCCGCTCTTCGGCGGCCGTGGAACTGGTGAAATCCTTCCGCAAAGAACTGGTGGCCAAGCGGGCAGCGAAGGATTTTGATGACAGCCTGGATGCTCTTTCATCGCGGCCCTGGCTGGCCTTTGAAATCGCGCTGGACTGGCTGCGGGCGCTGCATGCCACCGCAGATGCCGGTGTGCTGGCCGAGGCCGCCGCGCTGCTTGTCCTGCGGGATCAGCCGCCTGCGGCGCTGCCTCCTTCACCTGTTTCGCGGACGACATTGACGGGCTTTACCGGTGCTCATCCGCGCATCCTGGAAGGCAGGATGGAACTCGATTATCACGAGTTCACCGCACGCCTGGAAGGTTATGACGCGGCAGTGGTTCCGGACTATGAGCGCTTCCAGAAACTGAAACACGAACTTGCTTTGCAGCGGCGTTCACAGCTCCGGCTGGACCAGTTCAAGGCGGGCGTGCTGAGTTCGTTCGTTCGCAACCGCCTCATCGACCAGGTCTATCTTCCCATCATCGGCGCCAACCTCGCCAAGCAGATCGGCGCCGTGGGCAACGACACCCGCACAGATCGGATGGGCTTGCTGCTGCTCATCTCTCCTCCGGGTTATGGAAAGACCACGCTGATGGAGTATGTGGCCAGCCGTCTGGGCATCACCCTGGTGAAGATCAACGGGCCGGCCATCGGCCACAAAGTGACTTCACTGGACCCTGCCGAGGCCCCCAATGCCAGCGCCCGGGAGGAGGTGGAAAAGCTGAACCTGGCGCTCGAGATGGGGGACAATGTCATGATCTATCTGGATGACATCCAGCACACGAACCCCGAGTTCTTGCAGAAGTTCATCTCCCTGTGCGACGGCACCCGCAAGATCGAAGGCGTGTTTCGTGGCGAGGCCAAGACCTATGATCTGCGCGGCCGGAAAGTGGCCGTGGTCATGGCCGGCAACCCCTACACCGAAGTGGGCGGCAAATTTCAGGTGCCGGACATGCTGGCCAACCGTGCAGACACCTACAACCTCGGCGACATCCTCGGCGGACACGAGGCGGCTTTCAAAGACAGCTACATTGAGAACTCCCTCACCAGCAACCCGGCCCTCGCCCGCGTGGCGGCCCGCAGTCATGCGGACGCCATGGCCGTGCTGAAAATCGCGCTCTCCGGCAGCCGGGAGGGCATTGATTTCGAAGGCAACCAAAGCCCGGAGGACATCAACGACTGCCTGTCCGTCATGGAAAAGCTGCTCAAGGTCCGTGAGGTGATCCTGCGCGTGAACCAGGAGTACATCCGAAGCGCGGCCATGGAAGATGCTTACCGGACGGAGCCTCCCTTCAAGCTCCAGGGAAGCTACCGCAACATGAACAAGATCTCTGAAAAGGTTCAGGCCTTGATGACGGAGGCAGAAGTGAAATCCCTGGTGGAAGACCACTACCGGGGGGAGTCGCAAACGCTCAGCCAGTCTGCCGAGGCCAACCTGCTGAAGTGGCGCGAGATCAACGGCCTTGCGGGAGAAGCCGACAAGACCCGTTGGGAAGAAATCAAACGTACTTT
>DASWXG010000517.1:0-1878 GCA_036405615.1 Prosthecobacter sp.
TGGCGGGCTTGCCGGAGATGGGGCAGGTCTTGTTCAGAGGCTCGGCGGCGGAGGCCACGGAGGAGAGGGCAGCAAAGGCCAGGAGGGCGAGGAGGTTTTTCATGGGGAATGTCAGGCTGGGGGTGTCGTGTCTGTTTTGACGTCCAAAGGGATAACGGATTCAGGGCTTTTTTATCAATGAAAAATCTTTCGATCTCCGTCCTGACTGCCCGCCCGGTATCTTTCCTTGCATGCCTTCCGGCTTTCGCCACCGTCGCCCCATGTTGAAACTTGGCCTCATCGGTTGCGGAAAAATGGGTGGTGCGCTTCTGCGCGGTGTAGAAAAAGCTCTCGGAAGCGAGGCCTTGAGCGTGGCGCTGAGTGATGTGGTTCCTGCCGCTGTCGAAAGCCTGCAGCAATCCCTTGCCTGCAAAGCCACCACCGGTGTCCCGGCTGCAGTGGCGGACGCGTCTGATGTGGTCCTGCTGGCGGTTAAACCCGGTGACATGAAAAAGCTGTGCGAAGATCTGTCCCGCCAGCCAGGCAGCCGGCTTTACATCAGCATCGCTGCAGGGATCTCCATCGCCCAGCTGGAGTCCTGGCTCGGTGCCGGCCAGCGGGTGATCCGTTGCATGCCGAACACCCCGGCCCTTGTGGCGAAAGGGGCCGCTGCCTTCGCGCGCGGTTCCTCTGCGACCCTGGAAGATTCTGCCCTTGCCACCCAGATTTTGGGCAGTGTCGGTACTGCGGATGAGGTTTCTGAAAAACTCCTGGATGCCGTGACCGGGCTCAGCGGTAGCGGGCCTGCCTACGTTTACACGGTCATTGAGGCCCTGGCGGATGGGGGCGTTCTGATGGGACTCCCGCGTGCTGCCGCCCTCCGGCTTGCCGCCCAGACTGTCGCCGGTGCTGCCGAGATGGTGCTGACAACCGGCAAGCATCCTGCGGCGCTGCGGGATGAAGTGACCAGCCCGGGAGGCACCACCATTGCCGGTCTGGAACAGCTTGAGGCCCAGGGGCTGCGCCATGCGCTGATCCAGGCGGTGCGCAAAGCCACCGAACGCAGCCAGGCACTGGGAGCCTGACCGGCTTCTGCGGGCTCGCTCTCCATAGGCCTCTATGAACCCGGGGTTTCGGGAGCGAGCAGTTTTTGAACTTCCTTTAGCAGCTGGGCGGCCGTGTAGGGCTTGCGGAGCAGAATCGCATCCTCGGACAGGACAGAGTCCCGCCTGAAAGTCTCAGCGGAATAGCCGCTGGTGTAGATGACTTTGAGTTCAGGTTTGAGCTGGGTGAGGCGGTCGGCAAGCTGGCTGCCAGACACCCCTCCGGGCATGACCATGTCGGTCAGCAGCAGGTCAATTTCGCTGCCAATCTCGTCCCACATTTCCAGCGCTTCTTTGCCGGTTACGGCTTCTTTGACCCGGTAGCCATGGTTGGACAGGACGTGTTTGACGATGGTGCGGACGGTGGTCTCGTCCTCCACAATGAGGATCGTTCCACTGCCGGTGGCCCCCAGCGCTGCGGCTGGGACGGTGATCTCTTCGTCCGCCGGTGCCTGGACGGGACTCGCCAGGGCGGGAAGGAAGACGCAAAAACAGGCGCCTGCCCCGGGCTGGCTTTCCACGGTGATCCAGCCGCCGTGTTGCTGGGCGATGCCAAACACCGTCGCCAGCCCGATACCTGTTCCCTGACCGACTGCTTTGGTGGTGAAAAACGGCTCGAAGATCCGGGTCAGGTGTTCAGGGGAAATGCCGGTGCCTGTGTCACGCACTTCCAGGCAGACGTATTCTCCTGGCTGCGCAGAAGCCGGTGCCTGGGGGGGCAGCTGGCGGAGGGAAAGGGGCCGGGTGGTCAGAGTCAGCTGGCCTCCATTGGGCATCGCGTCTCTGGCATTGACGG
>DASWXG010000518.1:0-6517 GCA_036405615.1 Prosthecobacter sp.
CACCCTGGCCATTCTTTCCAACGTCCTGCTCCGCGCCAAGGATGGCGTGCTTGAGCTGACCACCACAGACCTGGACGTGGGTGTGACCTGCAGTGTGGCCGCTGAAGTGGAAGAAGAAGGAGCTACCACCCTGCCAGCCCGCCGTCTGGCCACCATCGTCCGCGAACTCCCCGCCGAAGAAGTGCAGATCAGCGTGGATGAAAAGAATGTCGCCTCCATCCGCAGCGGCCCGTCCTTCTTCAAAGTGCTGGGTCTGACCAGCGAAGAGTTCCCTGCCCTGCCGCGCTTTGACGACGCTCGCGAGTTCAAGATCGATCAGCAGATCCTTCGCGACTGCCTGAAAAAGACCTCTTATGCCATCTCCACGGACGAGACCCGCTACGTGCTAAACGGCATCCTGTTCTCCTTCAAAAACAACGCCCTGACCATGGTGGCCACCGACGGCCGCCGTCTCGCCATGGTCGAGCAGGAACTGGAATTCCCCCAGAGCCAGGAAGTGGACATCATCGTCCCGACCAAGGCCGTCAACGAACTCGCCCGCCTGTGCGGCGACGTCGGCGAAGTCATCATCCGTGTGACCAACAGCCAGGTCGGTTTTGACCTTGGTGACAGTTTCCTCCTCAGCAAACTCATTGACGGCAACTACCCGAACTACCGCCAGGTGATCCCCGGCGAGGCCAAGGAGCGCATTGCCCTGGAACGTGAAGCCTTCCTCAAGGCCATCAGCCGTGTGTCCCTCCTCGCCAGCGAGAAGTCCAACAGCGTCAAATTCCAATTCACCCCCGGCCAGGTTGAGATCATCGCCAGCAGCCCTGACATCGGTGAGGCCCGCGAAACCATCGCCATCAACTACAAAGGCGCTTCCATCACGATCGCCTTCAATCCGGACTTCACCATGGCACCGCTGCGCAACCTCAGTGCTGATGAAGTGTATCTTCACCTGATTGATGAAATCAGCCCGGGTGTGCTTCGCACCGGCACCAATTTCCTCTATGTGCTCATGCCCATGCGCGTGAACAGCTAACCCCACACACCATCCCACGATGCAGCGTTCCACGCATCTCTTCCTCCTCGCCGCAGTCACCGCTTCGCTTGCAAGCTGCTACGGTCCGGATCCCCGTCCTTTCGCCGGGCGCGGCCGTTCCCTGGACCAGCCGCCCCGCTACGGTGACCCGAACCGTTACGTGGACCCGACTGCACACCAGACACCGCCTCCGCCTCCGGGCCCGGCTGTGCCGCCTCCAGATCTTGATCCTGGCGCCCCTACGCCTCCTCCATCGGTTGACCCTGGCCTTTCTGTGGCACCCACCACGCCGACCACTCCTGGCGGTACGGTGACTCCACCTGCGGGCACGCCGCCCGCAGTAACGCCTCCTGCACCAACCCCAACCACGCCAGCCCCGTCTGGCAGCACGGATGTCCCTTACGCCCGCGCCGTCCCCGGCAAGCCAGGCTTTGTTTACAGCCCGAAAGATCCGAAGAAGATCATCAGTGTGGAAGGTCTCCGTCCCGGTCAGAAAGCTCGCGATCCTGAGACAGGCGACATCTTCCGTGTGCCCTATTAAGCCAGGTACGTGACTGAGGAGAAAACCATTGCCATCTACGGCCCCGGACTGCTCGGAGGCTCGCTGGCACTTGCTGTTCAGGAACGGTTTCCACACTCCCGGCTGCGCCTTTGGGCCCGCCGGGAAGGTGCAGAAGCTGGCATTCGCGCCCGGGGCATCCGGGCAGACTTTTTCACGGATGCCGTCCAGGCAGCATCCGGTGCGTCTTTGATCATCCTTTGCACCCCCGTGGAAACCATGGAGGGACTGGCGCAGCAGATCATCCAGGCCGACCTGCCGCCCGATTGTCTTATTACCGATGTCGGCAGCGTCAAAGGCAGTGTTGTCGCCGCTCTCGAACCCATCCTGGGTTCCCGTTTCATTGGCAGCCATCCCATGGCCGGGTCTGAAAAAACCGGTGTGGAAGTGGCCCGTGCAGATCTGTTCGTCAATGCCGCCTGCTTGATCACTCCCTCTTCTTCAAGTTCCCCCGGCACCTCACGGCTGGAAAGATTGCGAGTGTTTTGGCAAGCCCTGGGATGCCGTCTCCTGGAGATGTCCCCATTGGAGCATGATGAGAAAGTTGCGCGCATTTCCCATCTGCCGCACATGATGGCTGTGGTAACGACTCTGAGCGCGCTCAGGAGCGATCCTGCTGCCGTGGCCTGTGCCGCCAATGGATTCCGCGACACCACCCGGGTCGCAGGGGGGGATCCTGGCCTGTGGACCGGCATTGCCCTGGAAAACCGGGCCGCCTTGACGGCCCAGCTCCGCACCGCATCGGACACTTTGACAGAGCTTCTTGAAATCCTGGACAAGCCGGACGAAGAAGAACTCCGCCGCTTCCTTGCTGAGGCTCAAAGCCTGCGCAGGACCGTCCCGGCGGCAGTCTCCTGATATGGCCACTCTGAAAGTCCGCAAACTCCAGTCCTTCCCCGCCGAAATCTCCGTTCCCGGCGACAAAAGCATCAGCCACCGCGCCGCCATGTTCTCCGGCATGGCCTCCGGCACCACGGTGATCGAAGGCTTCCTGCCCAGCGAAGACTGCCTGTGCTCTGTCAAAGCCATGGAGGCCATGGGGGCCAAGGTGCAGCCGCTGGAAGAAACTCCGGGCATCGGCCTGACCAAGCTGGCCGTTACCGGCAACGGACCGAAGCTGAAAGCGCCGTCCGGCCCGGTGGACTGCGGCAACTCCGGCACCACCATCCGCCTGCTTTCCGGCATCCTCGCAGGCCAGGACTTCACCACCGAGATGTTTGGTGATGCGTCCCTTTCCAAACGCCCGATGAAACGCGTGGCCGATCCGCTCCGCCTCATGGGAGCCAGGGTGGAAGGTCAGGGCGAAAAGATTTGTGCACCGTTGAAAGTCACCGGCGGCAATCTTCAGGCCATCGAATACACGCTGCCCATGGCGAGCGCCCAGGTGAAGTCGGCCATTCTTCTGGCGGGTCTTTTTGCCCCCGGCAAAACCACCGTGATCGAGCCCGTGGCCACCCGCAACCATACGGAGCGTATCATGTCCCACTTCGGCATCCGCTGGGAGCGCGACGGCAATGCCATCTCCGTCTACGGCGGCCAGGCTCCGCAGGCACGCGACATCGTGGTTCCTGGTGATATCTCCAGCGCCGCTTTCTGGATGGTGGCTGCCGCGGCCAGCCCCGGCCACACCCTGCTGCTCCGCAATGTCGGTCTGAATCCGACACGCGATGGCATCATTCATGTCCTCCGCCGCATGGGTGCCCAGATTTCCTACACCGAAACCAGCACGGATGGCGAACCGCGTGGGGATGTGACCGTCATCGGTGGCCAGTTGAACGCAACGGTCATCGGCGGCACAGAAATTCCGAACGTCATTGACGAACTGCCCATCCTTTCCGTGGCCGGAGCACTCGCGCAGGGCACCACCCGCATTCAGGATGCCCACGAACTCCGCGTGAAGGAGACAGACCGCATTGCGGCTGTGGCGGAAAACCTGCGCCGCATGGGCGTCACCGTCACCGAGTTTGACGACGGCATGGAGATCCAGGGCGGTGCACAGCTTACCGGAGCGACCATCAGCACCTATCACGACCACCGCATCGCCATGGCCTTCGCCATTGCCGGCCTGTTCGCCGAAGGTGAAACCGTGGTCGAAGGCTCTGAATGCATCGCCACCAGCTACCCGAGCTTCGTCCAGGACCTGGCTCTGTTCCAGAACTGAGATCACCCGCTCTCGGTGCCTAGAGGCCATCCTTCTTTCCTTTCCATGTCTTCCCCATCTGTCATCACCATCGACGGCCCTGCGGCCTCTGGAAAAAGCAGCGTCGCCCGCATCGTGGCCCAGCGTCGCGGCAGCATCTATGTGAACACCGGCAACATGTACCGCGCCATGACCTGGGCGGTGCTGCAGGCGGGCGTGGATCCGCAGGACCAGGACGCTGTGCGGGCAGCCGCTGCTTCCGTCTCATTGGAATCCCCGGTCACTGACGGGCAGACCCAAGTGGCTGTCGGTGGAAAGGTGCTGACGGCGGAAGACCTGAACAGCGACCCGGTGAACCGGGCCGTGTCCCTGGTGGCGCGGGTGCCGGAAGTGCGCACCCGTCTGGTCAATGACCAGCGTGCGCTCGCCGCCCTCGGTTCTTTGGTGATGGAAGGCCGCGACATCGGCAGTGTTGTCTTCCCGGACAGCCCGCTGAAGTTCTACATTGATGCCAGTGAAGAGGTCCGCGCTGCCCGCCGGCGTGCCCAGGGTCATGCGGACCAGGTGGCCGAACGTGACCGCCTGGACTCCACCCGCAAGACGTCGCCTCTGGTGGTTCCTGACGGAGCCGTGGTGATTGACAACAGCCATCTCACGCTCGAGCAAGCCGTCGAAGCAGTTCTCGTCAGGCTTCCATAATCGCCCGGTCAGTTTCCTGATTTTTGCAGGGCTTTTGTTTTGTATTCGTCATCCAGACTTCGCCGTTCATAGTTCTCCGCCATGACGCTCTCCTACCGTATCGGTCACACGATCTTCCGGGCCTTCGCCCGGAGTTTCTATGACTTTCGCGTCATCGGTGAGGAGAATCTCAACGTGCCGGGCTCAGCCTTGATCGTGGCCAATCACGTGAGCTTCCTGGACCCGCCCTTCGTGGGGCAGGCCTTTGACGAAGCCCTGTATTTCTTCGCCCGGAAAACCCTCTTTGATCATCCGCTCGCGGGCAAGTTGCTGCGCAGCTGGCAGACCATTCCGATCGACCGGGACAAACCGGATGCTTCAAGCCTGAAGGCCACCATCCGCCTGCTCAAGTCCGGGAAAAAAGTGCTGATGTTCCCGGAGGGCACCCGCAGTCCGAACGGCACGCTTCAAAAGGCGGAAGCCGGAGTCGGCCTGTTCATTGCCAAAAGCCAGGCACCGGTGCTGCCCGTCCGTGTGTTCGGCACTTATGAGGCCTACCCGCGCGGTGCCAAGTTTCTCCGCCCGGCCCGGATACGCCTGGTCGTAGGAAAGGCTTACCAGCCCGACCTTGAACGCCGTGCTTCCGAAGGTCGCGATCTTTACCAGTCCCTCGCAGATGAGGTGATGGAGCGCATCGGCGAGCTGACGCTCTAAATGCATCTTTTGTTAGGCAGACATCTTTGCCATCTTCCGTCACGGCTCCAAGAAAAAGGCCCGGGATCATCTTCCCGGGCCTTTTTGTTTTTAATTCGTCAGTCAGGCGGCACTCAGGCCCCCTTCTTCTCCTTGGCGGCTTCCGGACCCTTCTTGGCTTCAGGAAGCTGGAACTTCGTCACGCCCGGCATTGGCATCGGGGTTGGGGTGAAGCTGTCGGTCCACTTCAGGTCATCCGGTGCCAGATCCTGCGTGCAGGCCAGCATCTGGTCCCAGGTGATGAGCTGGCCGGTGTAGGCAGCTTCGCGGCCCATGACACCCACCAGCGTCGAGAGCATCATCCGGTCACCATCATTGATCACTTCACCTTTGCGGATGGCATTGAAGAGGGCCTCGTGTTCGAGGTCATACATGTTCTTCTCCTCCCCCTTGAAGCGCCAGCGCTTCGGTCCGTCAATGAACGGAGCGCCGCCTTTGCCGATGATGAGCACGCCCTTCTCACCGCGGATGATGTCCTGGTTGTGACCTGCACAGCCTTTGATCTGGCGGTTGGCCAGGTGGCACATGAGGCCGTTGCCCCACTCGAACGCAGCGTGGAAGTGGTCAAAAATGTTGCCGCCTTCCGCCGGGATCTGGCGTCCGCCGGTGGCGATGCAGGACACAGGCGGCTTGTCACCCATGGCCCAGACAATCTTGTCGATGCTGTGCACGGCCTGCTCCGCGATGCTGTCACCGCTGAGCCAGGAGAAATTGTACCAGTTGCGCACCTGCCACTCCACATCGCTCATCCCCGGCGGCCGGCCGCTCGCAGGCGGCATGGGTTTCACCGGCCCGGTGTGGTAGGTCGCCAGGATGCTGGTGACGCCGCCGATCTGGCCGTCCGCTACACGCTGGAAAGCCTCTTTGCGTGAGGTGCTGTAACGCCAGCAGAAACCGGCCACCAGATTCAGCTTCTTCTCCTGGGCCTTCTTCACTGCGGCCATGGCGAGATGGTAGCCGATGGTGTCCACCGCCATGGGCTTCTCAGCAAAGATGTGCTTGCCTGCATCCACAGCCGCCATGAGGTGCACCGGGCGGAACCCCGGAGGGCTGGCCAGCAGCACCACGTCCACACCGCTGTCGATCAGCTTTTGATAGGCATCCAGGCCGATAAACTTCTTGTCCGGCTTCACATCCACCCGGTCCGGATACTTCTGGGAAAGGCTGCTGATGCTGCCTTCGATCTGCTTGGCGTCCACGTCCGCCATGGCCACGATCTTGGCATTGTAGTCCGCGCCCAGGGCCTGGGAAGCAGCACCGGTGCCGCGCCCGCCGCAGCCCACGAGGCCGATGCGAAGCGTTTCGTTGGAGTCCGCCTTCTGCTGCGCTAGCAGCGTGCTGGCAGCAGTGATGATGGCGGCAG
>DASWXG010000519.1:0-3861 GCA_036405615.1 Prosthecobacter sp.
TCCTGTGCCAGGGATCAGATCTGAGGAATCATGTGGCATCGTTCAGAGAGATTTAAAAATATGGCTTTGAGAGAGAAATTCCCCGTTTCCCCTGTTTGCCGATAATCTTCATGAAGGTCAAATGGATAATTTTGACTCACACATATAGCGCAGCAGCCATCTAAGGTAAGAGTCTAGTTGCCACCTTTAAATCAACGCTTGTTCCTATAAAAGGGTCTGCATATAGCTCGTTTTCCCTCCTCTTTTTTTATAATGCATCTTGCACCGTGGCATAAAGCAAAAAAGCCCTGTGTCCTCCTTGTCTATCGCAAGGTACACCTTCTGTGGTCGGGGGACATTGCAGAGGAGCAGGCGTTTTTTGCCTTCCTGTGGAACGGGCAAAAATCAAGGAAAGCAACCCAGTCAAAAGCCGGGCAATAGCAACAACGACCATACAATTTTGCCACTTGAGCGTCTAATCCAAAAGATTAGATGAAGGCATCTCAACGAATGCTGTTAGCCCGGATTGCAGGTCCTTCAGCGACACCTATTTGCACTATTGCGCCAAAAAGCGAGAGCAACTGATTCACATTTCCTTAAATCTTACAGCGTGTAAAATTTAATCCACCTTCAATTGTGTAGGTTTGTCCCTCAAATCAGGCCGGTCAACTGGGCCGCCCAGATGAGATCACACTGGAACAAGCTGATGATTTCCCGAAGTGCGAGCCGCCTTGTCTAACCAGAGTCGGGCAGTTACCTCAGCAAGGTAAGCAGTTCGCGCATGCGGAGTTCGATGTTCAGCAAGCTGGCCTGGACCATGGCAAGCCAGTCGAGGTCCGTTCCAGGGCTGGCGTGCTGCATCATTTTATCCGTAGCGTTCAGGGCGGCGGCGAAGAGCGGGAGGGACTGCTCCAGATCCACCACCAGCAGATGCCAGGGCGCGGTTTGTGAATCTGAAAACTGCCGCAGCACATGGACAAGGTGCGCCGTCAGATCTGCGACGGTGGACAGAAGCCGCATGACAGCCGGGCGCGTGCGTACATCCTCCCCAAAGTTCAGCAACTGCCCGAAACGGCGCAGTTCCCTGGCCAAAGCCTGCGAACGGCGGACGGGGCTGCGGGAAGAGGAAGCCCCGCTTTTGACTTGAGGCTCCTGCTCTTCCTGCGAATCCAGGTCGGCAAAGGGATCCACTGTTCCCAAATCATGCGGCTCAAAGGGGTCCGGCATGCCAGGGGCGTGCAAGGCGTTGGCGCGGTCCTGGGCATCCCGCTGATGCAAAAGAAAATGCTTCCGGCGCGCCCGGGCCTGACGAAGGAAACCGGCTTCTTCGATCTCAGTCATCCGCCACTGCGGCGCGCTGACCCGGAGTTGCAAATGCCAGGACTGGATGAGAAGACGCTGGCCTTGCTGATTGAACCATTCGAGAAACAGCAAATTTTTCAACCCCTGTGGCTCGGGCAGCGGGCTTGGCGAAGAAACGCGGCGTCGCGGCATCTTCACCACCCGGTAGGAGGCGGTCATGACGCCGCTAAAACCCTGCTGCAAAGCGGTCAGCGGGGTGTCTTTGCCCAGATCTCCATGCGGAAGAGGGTTGTGAAGGTCCAGCCGACAGCCAGCGATATCCCGCAGGAAGTTACCCACCAGCTCCACTTGCAGCGGCTGTTTCATCCCTGCCACATGCAACTGCCCTGTCACCAAACCGGGAACTTCGTTGGAAAGATAACCTCCGAGCAGGGAGGATTCGAGGCAGAGAATCATCAGTTACCGGAAAAGTTAAAATCAGATGTCCGTCCCGGCAAGGGAGATTCCGGCTCTGACCGGTCCAAAATGAGAGAAGAACGAGGTGCAGAAAGCCCATAGGCCCCTGCCCTTTCATTTTACTCCACGTCGCCAAAACCGGAAAGCACCAGTTCTTCCAGGTCGGCCATGGCGGCCTCGGCATCCACACCTTCGGTGGTGAGCTTGATGATCTCGCCCCGGCCGGCTGCCAGCATCATGAGGCCCATGATGCTTTTGCCGTTCACGGGCTCGTCATCCTTCTCCACCCAGATGTCACATTTATATTTGCTCGCACGCTTCACAAACTGCGCCGCCGGGCGGGCGTGCATCCCCATTTTGTTCTTAATGGTGAGGTCTTTGGAGAGGGTCATGCGGGTGGATGTCTGAGCGCTACGTATCAACCTATCTGGTCGTCCGCCATCTTTTTCAACAATCTTTGATCAAACTCCACGGCGCTATTATAACCGAAGGTGCGCAACTTGTAGTTCAGAGCGGCGAGTTCGATGAGCGCGGCCACATCGCGGCCGGGTGCCACAGGAATGTCCACTTTCTCGACAGGCAGGCCCATCATTTCAACAGACTGGCTGCCCATGCCGACACGCTCCAGGTCATTGGATTCCTGCAAGTGGACAAGGTTCACCACCAGATCCAGCCGCTTGCTCATGCGCACCGAGGCGACTCCAAAGAGGGCCGCCACGTTCAGGATGCCCAGACCGCGGATTTCGATCATGTTCCGGGTCATTTCCGGAGCGGAACCCACAATCTCGCGCTCCTCCACCAGACGGAGGCGGACGGCATCGTCCGCCACCAAGCTGCCGCCGCGCTGCAGCAGGCCGATGACGCTTTCGCTCTTGCCGCATCCGCTCTTGCCCTGGACCAGGACACCGATGCCCTGCACATCCACCAGACAGCCATGCACCAGCATGGTGGGGGCAAAGGCCCACTCCAGCTTGATGGTGGCGGCGTTGAGAAACTTCATGGTGATCATGCTGGTCTGGAACACCGAAATGCCCGCCTCGTTCGCCACTGATACCAGTTCCTCGCTAAGCCGGTGGCCGCGTGCCACCACCAGGCATGGGATGTCCCAGGAGCATAGCTGGCTGAAACGGGCCACGCGCAGTTTGGGCTCCAGGCCTTCCAGGAAAGAGTGCTCGGAGTTGCCCACGATCTGCACCCGCTTGTAGGCGAAGTAAGTGAAGAAACCGGAGAGAGCCAGGCCGGGCCGGTTCACAGACGGCTCCAGGATTTTGCGATTAAAGCCGACATCACTTCCCACCAGTTTCAGTTTCAGCGCCTTTTCATTCGTGCGGAAAAATTCCTCCACCGTGATGGAGGAGGGGCGTTTCATTTTCATGGAGGGATTCATGCGTCAGTAACCGCAGTGTACGCGGCCTTGGCCGGTGCCCAAGCAGAATCATGCACAGACCGGCCCTCCTGGCGGAGAACGCAGTCTCTTGTTCTCGCCGCCCGGGCCGGGAATGTGATTCATTCCGGGATCGGATCGCTGCGGCGGACCACCTTCCCTTCCCACACAGCCTCATCCGTGGCCTTGTCATAAGTCAGCACACGACTGGCGCTGTTGGGGGCTGGCGGGACATCCACCTTCGGCAACCACCGACGATGATTTTCAATGGCTTCCGCAAAGGCAGGGTTGCCTGCAAGGTTCGTGGCCTCCTGCGGGTCCTTCTTCAGGTCATAGAACTCCTCGCTGCCGTCTGCATAGCGGATGTAGCGGTATTGAACGGTCCTCACCGCGTGGTTGCCCTGGTTGTGGGAGGTGATGGCCGGACGCTCGCGCACAGAACCGGCGTTTTCCAACTGCGGCACCAAACTGGTGCCCTCAAGGTCCTGCCGGGCTGGCAGACCGCAGAGCTGGCTGAGTGTGGGGTAGATGTCCAGAAGCTCCGCTGGCTGCTCGCAACGACCGCCCCCCGTGACGCCAGGTCCGGCGAAAATAAGAGGCACGCGGGTGGATCGCTCCCAGAGGGTGTTCTTGCCCGTGATGGCCTTTTCACCCAGGTGCCAGCCATGGTCACCCCAGACTACAACAACGGTGTTTTCCTCCTGGCCGCTGTCCTTCAGCGCCTTCATGAGACGGCCGAT
>DASWXG010000520.1:0-6394 GCA_036405615.1 Prosthecobacter sp.
AGAATGAGACGGAAGGTGTGAAATGGATCGAGAAAGCGGCCAAGCAAAAACATCTGCGTGCGCAGTTTGTCATGGGCAGCCTTTATGAAGATGGTGTGGGCGTAACCAAAAACGAGGCAACCGCCGTCGAGTGGTTCCGCAAATCTGCGGACAACGGTTTTGCCGCAGCGCAGCACGCCGTGGCCATGGCCTACGATCTGGGCAAGGGCGTCAAGATGGACCCCGCCAAGGCCACCGAATGGCTGGAGAAAGCAGCCGAACAAAATTATCCGCAATCCCAGACCGCCCTGGCGGCCAAGTATGAACGCGGAGTGGGCACGGCCAAAAGCGCGTCCAAAGCTGCTCTCTATTATCTGCGGGCAGCCCAGCAGGATTTTGTGCCGGCGATGAGCCGCCTGGCCAATCTGTACTACACCGGTAACGGCGTGCCGGTGGACTACCGCCGTGCGGGAGCCTGGTATCAGCGGGCCGCCCGCAGCGAAGATCCCTGGGCGTCCAACAATCTGGCCTGGTTTCTCGCCACCTGCCCGGATGAGAGCCTGCACAATGGCGAGCAGGCGGTCCAGCTGGCCAGCCGCGCTCTGCGTATCATGGATGAATCGGGTGAACAGCAGCGTCACGAAATGCTGGATACCAAAGCCGCCTGCCTCGCCCGCAACGGCGAGTTTCTGGAGGCGGTGCTGTGGCAGAAAAAGGCCCTGGCACTGCTGCCGGAAGACAAAGAGCTGTCCGATGGCGACCGTAAAAACCTGGAAACCGAGTTTCAGTCACGTCTGAAACTGTACCAGAAGCAGACGCCCTTCACTGAAGTGGACCCCAAAGCCGACGAAAACGCAGCCCCCCTTCCCCAGGATACCATCCTTCAGGAAGAAGGCATTCCTGGTGGGTCCCCTTCCCGGCCGAAAAGTGGCAAGGGCAAGAGCCGCGGTACAGTGGTGTAATGCCCCGGACTCGACGCATGTAGCAGCGGCGTCTTACCCAGACCCGGGCGGATGGTGGTGGATATATTCTACCCACGATTGCCTCTGTCATGGACAGAAGCTTTGCATGAAGCCTCCACCCCGTGTCCGGGCCAAAACGTTGAAGAGACAGGCGACTCAAACCGTCTGAGCATCGCTGGCAAAAGAAGCCTGACTTTTCACTCCCGAGTGGTCATAAATCCACCGGGTGCTTTATATACGAATCCTTTGCGGTTATGATTTTTACCATCCTCCGCGACATCGTCCACACGCCTGTGGTGGATATCATTCTTCACCTGAAACGCTCCCCCGGGATGACGGTGAAGGAGCTGTGCGGGGTCATGAAGATGAGCTACATGGGGGTGAAGCAGCACTGTGATGCCCTGGTGGAAAAACACTACCTGGACACCTGGAGACACCCGGTACCGCATGGGCGGCCTGAAAAAATCTACCGTCTCACCAGCAAGCTGGATCCGCTTTTCCCCACCGCCGGCACGGACGAACTGCAGGAAATGCTCCAGCAGGCGGAACGGCTATTTGGGGTAACCGCCCCGGAAAAGTTGCTCTATGCTTTTTTTGCCGCGCGAGCGGAACGCTACGGAAAGAAAGTCGGGGTCGAAGAGAATCTGGAAAACAAGGCACTGGTGCTGGCCCGGCAACGCACCGCCGACGGCTGCATGTCCGTGGTGGAGATGAGCGCCAACGGCGGGCTGCGCATTGTGGACTTCCATCTTCCCTTCGGCGATCTCAGCCGCCGGTTTCCCCTGGTCGGGGAAATTGAATGTGAAATGATGGAACGCCTGCTCGGTTGCAGTGTACAACGCGAGGTGGAGGAAAAAGGCGGTCTCAAGCGTGTGATTTACACGCTGAAACCATGACGGGTCTTTGTGAATTGAAGCCGCCTCAGGCGACCAGCGCCTTCACAACCTTGGCGGGCTCCACTCCCGTCAATTTTTGGTCGAGGCCCTGGAACTTGTAGGTGAAGCGGTCACTATTGTAACCCAGCAGGTGCAGTACCGTAGCGTGGAAGTCGCGGATGTGCAGCGGGTCCTTGACGATGTTGTAGCTGAACTCATCCGTCTCACCGTAGATCGCACCGCCTTTGGCACCGCCGCCGGCCATCCACATGGTGAAACAGCGCGGGTGGTGGTCCCGGCCATAGTTTTCTTTGGTCAGGCCGCCCTGGCTGTAAATGGTGCGGCCAAACTCTCCGCCCCAGATGATGAGGGTGTCTTCGAACATGCCCCGCTGTTTGAGATCTTCGATCAAGGCATGGCAAGGCTGGTCGATGTCCTTGCACTGGCTGGGCATGCGACCGGCCACATTGCTGTGATGATCCCAGTTGTTCAGGTAGATCTGGGTGAAGCGCACCCCGCGCTCCGCCAGGCGGCGGGCCATGAGCACACTGTTGGCAAAGGTGCCCGGCTTTTTGGCCTCATCTCCATAGAGCTTGAAGATGTGATCCGGCTCCTTGGAGATGTCCGTCAGTTCCGGAACGCTCGCCTGCATGCGAAAGGCCATCTCGTACTGGCTGATGCGGGTATGGGTTTCAGGATCGCCCACCTGCTGGTAGTTGAGTTCGTTCAGCGCATTCAGCCCCTCCAGCGTGCGCTTGCGCACCTGCGTAGGGACGCCGGGGGGATTGTTGATGAACAAGATCGGGTCGCCCTTGCTGCGGAAAGACACCCCGGCATGCTCACCAGGCAGATAGCCGCTGGACCACAGGCGGGAGGAAATGGCCTGTTCCTGCTCACGGTTGGTGGGAGTGGCGATGAGCACCACAAAGTTAGGCAGGTTGGAATTCACCGATCCCAGGCCGTAGGAGGCCCATGCGCCCAGGCAAGGGCGGCCGGTGATCTGGTTGCCCGTCTGCATGGCGCAAATCGCGGGCTCATGATTGATCGCCTCGGTATGGAGCGAGCGCATCCAGCAGATGTCATCGGCATTTCTGGAAAGGAACGGCAGCAAGTCCGAGTTCATCCACATCCCGCTCTGGCCATATTGCGCGAAGTTGAACTTCGATGGCGCGATGGGAAAGCGGGCCTGGCCGCTGGTCATGGTGGTCAGGCGCTGGCCGTTGCGGATGCTGGCAGGCAGGTCCTTGTCATACCAGTCCTTCATCCCCGGCTTGTAGTCGAACAGGTCCATCTGCGAGGGACCGCCCACCATGTGCAGGTAGATGACACGTTTGGCTTTGGGCAGGGCGTGCGGCAGCACCTGCCCCTGGCCCGCCAGGGCAGACCCGGGCAACGAATTGCCTAACAAGGAATACAGAGCCGCGCCTCCGAGGACGTTTTTCCCTTTCGAGAAAAACTGGCGGCGGGTTTCAAAGGTGTTCCATTCGTTGAGGAGGCTCATGAGATCGAAAAGAAAGGGTGAAGGGAATGGAGAGAACTACTTGTTCAGCACTTCATCCAGGTTCATCACCTGGTTGCAGACCATGGTCCAGGCAGCGAGTTCCGCTTTGGGCAGCTTTTCGTCGGCCTTGGATTCGCCGACTTTGACCAGGGCCTCGGCATCGGCGGCATTCGACAGATAGTGCCCGCGCAGATCTGCCAGAGAGTCTGTCAGAATCTTCAGTTCTGCCGGTTTGAACGGGCGGCCCAGCATGCGGGAAGAAAGCACGCTGAGTCTGGCCGCGTCGTCACCCGCGGTCTTGACGACCTTCTGCGCCAGATTGCGGGAGGCCTCGATGAACTGGGGATCGTTCATCACCACCAGGGCCTGCAAAGGTGTATTGGTGCGGTCGCGGCGCACGCAGCTCACCTCACGGCTGGGGGCATTGAAGACATCCATGTTCGCAGGCGGGGCCATGCGTTTCCAGAAGTTATAAAGTGTGCGGCGGTAGAGGTTTTCCCCCAAATCCTGCACATACTTTTCGGTGCCCATGCCGACCACTTCCCACACATTCTCCGGCTGATAAGGCATGGTGCCGGGACCACCCATGCGGGGAGAGAGGGTGCCGCTGGCAGCCAGCACGTAGTCACGGATCATCTCGGCATCCATACGGAAGCGGGGGCCACGGCTGAGAAGAGTGTTGTCACGGTCTTTCTCCAGCTTCTCCGGGGTGATCAAAGCGGCCTGACGGTAAGCGGCTGAAGTTACCAGCATCTTGTAGAAGCGTTTCACATCCCAGCCGCTTTCCCGGAACTCCACAGCCAGCCAGTCCAGCAACTCCGGGTGCGTGGGAGCGCTGCCCATGATGCCGAAGTCCTCACTGGTGACCACGATGCCGCGGCCAAACAGCTCCTGCCACATGCGGTTCACCGTCACACGCGCGGTCAGCGTATTGTCTTCGCTGACAAGCCAGCGGGCCAGCCCCAGGCGGTTCTTTGGCGCATCCGGTTTTAGCTTGCCCAGAGCCGCAGGCACGGCGGCCTCCACCGCTTCGCCCACCTGGTCATACTGGCCGCGCATGAGGATGTTGGCCATCGGCTGCGTGTCCATCTTCTCTTCCTGAATGTGGGTCAGAGGACTGCGCGCCTTGATGGCTGCCAGCTCAGCTTCCAGCTTGCCAGACATCTGGTTAGCCCCCTTGTAACCTTCATGACGGGTCACGAGATAGTGCTCAAACAAGGCCTCTTTCTGCTTGGGTCCGCGTTTGGTGGCCGCCAGCATGACACGCAGCGGTCCGACCTTGGACAATGAGCCGATCTCGGCAGCAGCCAGGGCGCGATCATAAATGCGCACGTCCTGGACAGAACCGTCATGAAACACCTGCACATGACTGCGCTGGCCGATGCGTGTCGGCGTGGTGGTCTTGATGCTTCCCTTCAGCGCATTGGCATCAATTTTCAGCTCCTGGGCAACGCCATCAATGTAGATCTTGACGCCCTGGGCACCGCCCTTGCCATCGTAGGTGACAAACACATGCTGCCAGACACCGGGACGCACGCTTGGCTTCCGGGTGCTTACCTTCAGCGCGTCATTGGGCCAGGTGTTGACAATGTGGACTGAAAAGTTGCGGTCGTTCTGATACAGGTCCCAGCCGCGATAACCGCCCTTTTCATCCATGCGTGCGATGATGCCGCCGCTCATGCCGATACGCCCGGCACGCACCCAGCCGCCATAACTGAAAGCGTGGTCTTTTTCAAAGTCGCCTGCATCCCCGATTTCAAAAGTTCCGTTGGTCTTCATCACCGGTGCCGGGCCAATCTTGCCATCCGGCTTCCAGGAGACTTCCCCCGTCGCTTTGAACTTCTTCGAGGCACCGCAGATGCCCGTCACCTCGCTGCCCACACCTTCATTCAACGGCAGATGGGCCACCATGCCCTGGGCAGGCTCATCCTTGTCCAGATCCTCAGGCTTGGCAGCGGACAGCCATTGGTCAAACTCGCCTGTGGCCGCTTTGCGGTTCTGATCCATCCGGGTTTTGACAGCCGCAATCTCAGCGGGCAGCGCCGTCCAGCGTGGGCGGTCCTTTTCCGCAGGCAGCACCAGCACGGGGCCGTTGCCGTCTTTGACGTTACCGTCCTTGGGCTTCTGGGTCGTGTTGCGGAAGAAAGCGGCCAGGGAATAATAGTCCCGCTGGGAGATGGGATCGAACTTGTGATCGTGACACTGCGAACAGTTCGTGGTCAGCCCCATGTAAACCCAGCCAAGAGTTTGCACGCGGTCGGCCGCATAGTTGGCCAGGTTCTCCTCGTCAATCGTACCGCCCTCGTTGGTGGTGATGTTGCAGCGCTGGAAACCTGTAGCGACAAGCTGCTCCTCAGAGGGCTTTGACAACAGATCTCCGGCAATCTGCTCCACAGTAAACTGGTCGAAGGGCTCATTGCGGTTAAAAGCCTTTACCACCCAGTCACGGTAGGGCCACATCTCACGGGGTTTGTCAAAATGGAGCCCGTGCGTGTCGCCATAGCGGGCCGCATCCAGCCAGTAGCGGGCGCGGTGTTCGCCATACGCAGGAGACTTCAGCAACTCATCCACCAGCTCTCCATAGACAGCATCCGGCAGGCGGCCTTCCACAGCCTTGGCGAGGTAGCGTGCAGACAGTTCCGGAGCAGGCGGCAGACCGGTAAGGTCCAGGGACACACGCCGGATGAGGGCATGGGCCTCAGCCTCGGGGGCCGGTTGCAACCCCGTCTTTTCCAGGCTCGCCAGCACGAACGTGTCCACCGGGGTTTTTGCCCAGTTCTTATTCTGCACTTCTGGTTGGGCGGCGCGTTCAGGTTTGATCAGCGACCAGTGCGGCTGCCAGGGAGCTCCCTGCGCAATCCAGGCGCGAACCTTGGCGATTTGCTCCGGCTTCAATTCCTTGTGGGAATCTGCAGGCGGCATGAGATCGTCTTCATCCTTGGTGATGAGCCGCTGATAAAGCGGGCTTTCATCCGGCTTGCCCTTCAGAACCGTAGGTGTCTCTCCTTCCTTGGCGGTGAAAAATCCGGCCTCCGTGTCCAGCCGCAGACCGGCTTTGCGCGTACCGGGGTCAGGGC
>DASWXG010000521.1:0-1737 GCA_036405615.1 Prosthecobacter sp.
AGCCATCCGCGACCTGAGCGCCCAAGGGGCCAAGGTCAAGGTTCTGGGCAGCTATCCTGCCCCAGGCTGGGTGGAGGAACGCTGAATGAAAGAGCGGCAGCAGGTGCCCCCCGCTGCCGCCACATTTTTGCCGAAGAGCGACTTATTTCTTCGGAGCCCAGGCCATGCCATCGGCCGTCTTGCCAGCCTGGATCAGGGCACTGACTTTGTTCTCCTTGAGATCAATCACGGCCACCTGGGCGCTGGCGTCGCAGGAGACATAGGCCACCGCGCCGTCTGGACGCACCACCACCGCCTGCGGGGCTTTGGGCACTTCCATCGTCGCCGTCACTTTCATGGATTCGAGGTCCACAATGGCAACCTTGTTCGCGTTCACCAGAGCCACCACCAGAGACTTGCCGTCCGGAGTCGGCGCTGTGCCATAACCGATGTCAGGAAGTTTCACGTGGGTCTTTACCTCATGGGTCGCCGTGTCAATGACGACGAGCAACGGTTGAAACTGGTCTGAAGTAAACGCCAGTTTGTCATCCACGGAAAGGCTGATGCGCTGGCACATGCGCGCCACCGGGATCACCTTCAGCAGTTCTTTCTTTTCAAGGTCCAGCACCGACACCGTGCCCGGGCCGACGTTCGAGGTATAACCACGTTTGCCATCGCGGCTCACAGCCAGCATGTGGGTCTGCTCCTGGCCAGTCGGGATGCTGCCCACAATTTTCAATGTGGCCGGATCAATGACCGACACCGTGTTTTCCTTCTCGGTAGTGACGTAGAGAAGATTCGTCTTCTCACAGAAGATGGGGCAATGCGGCCGGATGCCCCGGCCAAAGTCCACCGTTCCCACAATCGCCTTTTTCTCCAGGTCAATCACGCGAATGAGCTGGCCGTCCGTGCCCGGCTTGCCGACTCCGGAGTTCCCGAAAATCGGTACGTAAGCCAGCTTGCCATCGGGAGAGGCGGCCACTTCATGGCCCGTCACACCGTCTTCCGCCACCGTGGCGGTTTCTTTGTTGGTCACCGGATCAATGAGAGACAGCGTGCGATCGCCTTTGTTGGTGATGAGCAAAGTCCCGGCTCCCAGATCAGCGGCCTGGCTCGAAACCAGAAGGGACAAGGAAGCCAGGGCGGAAAGCGGATACAAAATCTTCATGGAGTCAGGTTGGGGAAAAAATTCAGGACAGCACTGTGGGAAGTGAAACTGTTTCCTTCCACACAAATCCGGCGGCGAAGAAACGTCAGTTCAGCGGGATAAAATGAATCGTGCCCGAAAGCATGTGCGGATTCACGCAGCATTTCCCGTTCGCAACCTCCGCGCAGCCTCCTGTTCTTCCACCGTCAGCTGCCCCCGGTTCCAAAGGGAGTCCTTCCAGCTTGATGAAAGCAACGGACATTCTGCCAGCAACCGGGCTGCTTCCTTGTCTCCACGCCTGTGATGCATGATCTCATTGGCCTGCGCGATGCTCCATTGCGGGAAAGGGCGCTCCTTCAACACAAACTCCGCCCCGGCCGCCACCTCGCCATGCCTGAGGACGCGGAAATAAAACCCGGTGTAACCCGTGCGCTCCACCTGGACCGTCAGATCCTTCACATGCCACCGCCGGGCCAGCTTCCAGCAAGGCTGTCGCGGTTGCGATACCTGCACCAGCGCATCGCCAACCTGAAAAGTGTCACCAATGCACACCTCCGGTTCCAGCAGACCGCTGACCGTGAAGTTCTCCCCAAACGCCCCGTTAGGCAGCG
>DASWXG010000522.1:0-10158 GCA_036405615.1 Prosthecobacter sp.
CGCGGGCGTAGTATGAAATTGCCAGCCGGTGTGCCATGCCGGTTTTCCTCTCTTCATTCCTTCTATGAACATTGATGCTCTGACTGCCCGCGCCGAAAAGCACCTGCCTGAGGCCTTGGAATGGCTGCGAAAGATGGTGAACGTGAACAGCTTCACCACCAACATCGAGGGCATTGAAACGCTGGGAAGGCTGACTGCGGAGTGTTTTGCACCGCTGGGTTTTTCGGCCGAAATGGTTCCGGCGGCCAATCTGGCGCACGGGCCTCACCTGTTTCTCCGGCGCAAAGGGGAGGGCGGTCCGCCGGTGGTGCTGGTGACTCACCTGGACACGGTTTTCCCGCCAGAAGAAGAGGTGAAGAACGGTTTTGGCTGGCAGCCGGACGGCGCTCGCATTTACGGGCCGGGCACGGTGGACAACAAAGGCGGAACGGCTCTCATCTGGCTGATGCTGCGGACACTGCAGGCGGAGATGCCGGAGTTTTTTGAGAAGACGCACTGGCTGATTGCGGCGAATTCAGCTGAGGAGGTGATCGGCTCCGACTTTGCCCAGCGCACTCAAGAGCGCTGCCCTTCCGGCGCACGCTGTGTGCTGGTGTTTGAAGGCGGCCCGCGTGATGCGGAGGGCTGGCATCTCGTGACCTCCCGGAAAGGCAGGCTGGAGTATCGCATCACCTGCAACGGACGGGCAGCGCATGCGGGCAGCAACCATGGGGCAGGCATCAATGCCGTGGTGGAACTGGGCGGTCTGCTGCCGTTCGTTCATGCTTTGAACAACCCGGCCTCCGGCCTAACGGTGAATGTGGCAAACATCCACGGCGGCACCGTGCTGAACCGGGTGCCTCACCACGCGGTGGCGGAACTTGAGATGCGGGCTTTCACGCCTCTGGCGCTGGATGCAGGCGCCCAGGCTGTCGAAGCACTGGCCGGGTTCACGGGCGGCGGGGCGGAGATGGTGGTGGAAAAGATGGGCAGTACTGCTGCCTGGCCGGGCGGCGAGGGAACTCGGAAACTCTTTGATGCCTGGCAGAAGGCCGGTGTGGACATGGGGCTGGAACTGCCTGTTTTGCCCATGGCCCGGGGCGGCCTGAGCGATGCCAACTATCTCCACAGTCTGGCTCCGACGCTGGATGCGCTGGGGCCCAGCGGCGGCAATGCCCACTGTTCAGAACGATCGGCAGACGGAAGCAAGCTGCCGGAATACGTGGAGCCGGATTCGTTTGTGCCGAAGGCTGTGATGAACATTCTGGCGCTTGCGACGCTGGAAGTCTGAAGCTGGTCTAACAGAAAGGAGGTCAGGGAAATACATCGTCCCCGGTGAACAGCTTCCGGTCGGGCCCGGCCGAGCGAAACTCCAGTTCCTCCCGGGAGACGGGATGAAAATGGTAAGGTGTGCCCCAGCGGTCCAGCAACTGGCCCTCTTCGTTGATGGCCGGATGATCCGGCGCGATGAAAGCGAGGTGTTTGGAATTCCGACCGCGCAACTGGGCGGTGATTTCGTCATTTTCCCCGCCTGGTGGGCGCGCTCCATCATGCGTCTGACGGAAGGTGTCGAAAAGCAGGGTGAGAATCTCCACATCCTGCCGGATGTCGGTGTCGGGCTGGTTCAGGCGGTCCGTGAGGTGGATCATTTCAGGCAGCGGAATGGTCCCGTCCACACTCGCGTCCAGGACGCGAACGTCGCCCTCCACCGGCACCGCTGGCGGAAGCAGGGGACTGGAGGCTCGCGGGGAATCTCCCCACGAAAAAAGGAAAAGGGACGTCCGGTCCGTCACTGCTGACGGACCGGACGCGAACCTCCATGCGACGGCTGCCAGGGCTAGCACACCAAGGCTCCCCCAGAACCGGAATTTGCCCTTGGCTGAACCGAAACGCATGGAAGGTATTTTCACAGGAAGCCGAGGTTGGCAGTGCCGCCGAAGGGATCGTCAAACCTCCCCAGGTTGGGGAAGATGTCCGGCAGCAGTGTGTTGCTCACGCCCAGCCACTTGGCCGAGACTGCGGCATACTGGTCCACGGCCGTGGTCGGGATCCAGCGTCCGCGGTTGCTGGTGCCGGCATCCTGTCCCTGGCCCAGCTTGAGGCTGGGGAAGGTGCCGTAAACCTGGCCTCCGTTCACCGCTCCGCCGAGCACGATCTGGTGCCCACCCCAGCCGTGGTCGGAGCCCGCCGTGTCGGGGTCCGTGCCGTTCGGGGTGAGCGTGCGGGTGAAGTCGGAATGGGTGACGGTGGTGACGTTGCCGTCCACACCGAGAGCGGTCAGCGTGTTGTTGAAGGCGAGCAATGCGCCGCTCAGCTCTCCCAGCAGGTTCACCTGGGCAGTGTTCTGGTCCTGGTGGGTGTCAAATCCGCCGATGCTGGCGAAGAAGATCTGGCGGCGGTTGCCGAGGCTGTTGCGACCCGCAATAAGCTTGGCAATGGCCTTGAGCTGGTCCCCAAGGTTGGTCTGGGCATTGATGAACTGGGCATCAAAGTCCACTCCGCTGGTGGCGGCTTCGGTGAGGGCTGCGCCGATGAGACCTTCATTGGCGCGCGAGCGTTTCACCACCTTGGAATGATCATCCTCCAGCAGGTGCTGGTAGGTGTAGTTGGTGATGTCGTCGAAGGCCTTCAATCGCTTGCCTTGCAGCGTGGTGGTCTTGTAGCTGCCATCGGCGTTGAGGGCGTTGATGTAGGGCGTGGCGGCAGGGCCGTAACCGCTGAGCGGGATGGCTCCTTCCGGAGTGACCGCATACTGGATCTCCTGGTTGCCGACTTGCAGGCTGTTGATGCCTGCCAGACTGACAGACAGGGAAACCTGGCCGTCGGCATACCCCTGGGAGGCCAGCAGATCCGCCACCCGTCCGCCCCAGCCGCTGTGGAAGGGCTGGTCCGGCACGGAGCTCTGCCACTGCACCTGCTGGTCCGAGTGGGAGAAGAGCTGCGGAGGCAGGGGGACGGAGCCCGCCTGGAACTGGGCGCGGGTGGTGGGATGCAGCAGGGTGCCGACATTGGCCACGAAGGCGAGCTTTCCAGAGTTGAAAAGCTGCTGCAGGCCCGGGGCGGCGGGATGCACCCCGTAGTCACCGCTGGTGGTGGTGAGCGGCAGGGAGGCCGGGTCACCGCTGACATAGGCGGAATCGGTGGGGTCCAGGATTTTCAGAACACCGCGTCCGCTCTTGTAGTCGGCATAGCCGGGGTGGTTTTTCTGCGGAATGAGAAGGTTGTTCGAGTCATTGCCTCCGAAGAGGAAGAGCACGACGAGCGCCTTGTAGTCCGTCAGCGGACCGGCTTGCGCCAAGGCCGAGTTGACAAGGCGAAGATGGGCCAGCGTGTTGACCACGCCGGTGATGCCGAGGGCGGAGCAGGCGGACTGTCGGAGAAAGCGGCGGCGTGTGGAGAGAAGCTCCTGATCGTTGTGTTTCATAATCCAAAGTTGGTTAGAATGTTGTGGTGCGGAGGATGCAGGTTCACTTCTGGTGGATGTATTCGGGCGAGCTGATGAGGAGGTAGAGAAGCTCCTTCACACGGGCTGCGGTGGTGGGCGGCCCGGGCAGCGTGGACACGGTGTCCACGATGATGCTGCGCGGGTTCGGCGTGGCGGCGCTGGCGTAGCGGGCCTTCAGGTTTCCGGAAGCCAGCACGAGGTCCAGCTGGTCCAGCACGGTGGTGGTGGCCTGGGCGACGGTTTTGCCTGCGGTGATTTCTGCATCGTAGAGCTGGATGAAGGCGGTGCGATCCAGACGCACATTGTCCAGCACGGCATCCGTGGCGCCGATGAGCGGGGCCGTGTTCTGGCCGTTGTCAATGTGGGTGAGCTGGTAGTGGTAGTTGATCACCTGCACGACGCTGGTTTCGGTGCTGAGCTGAAGCTCCGGTGCCACCAGACCTGCGGAGGCGACATCGCCGCCCGGGTTGAAGTCTGGAAGGAACCAGTTGAACACGCTCGGGGCTGCCTGCGGTGTCTGGCCGAGCTGGTTGTCGGTGACACCATAACGGTAGATGCTGGTGCCGGCGGGGAAGTTGTCCAGCTGGCCTGCCGGATAGCCGAAGGAAGAGAGGTCCGTCAGCGGCAGGTCGGACTTGCCGCCCAGCGCACGGATGAGCTGGACGTAGCGGAGGATGGGTTCCTTCTGCTTGCCATAACCAATGTTGCTGATGACGTCCAGGCTGCGGGCCTCGTAGTCGGTGAGGATGGCCTTGATGACCGCCTTCAGGTTGCCGCGCACGCCGGAGCCGTTGTTCTCAAACTTCTGCGCCACGCGGTGGATGTAACCGGGGCTGGGGTTCGAGGTCACCAGACGCTGGATGAGGCGGCGGCTGATGAACGGAGCGACGTTGGGGTGGTTGAAGATGATGTCCAGTGCGGCGGTGAGATCCTGCTGGCCGTTGAGCCCGGCGGCGATGCTGCTGCCCAGCACCGTCTTGGCGGCGGTGTCGTGGTAGGCGGCAAAGTTGATCAGCGGGTTCGTCCAGGAGGCCTGGTAGTAGGCCGGGCCGTTGCCCTGGAAGAAGTTGGTGTTGTTCTGCACGGGATAGCCGTTGGCCGCGCTGCCATGGCGTTTGCCAAAGCTCCAGCCGGTGAAGACACGGGCCAGGTTGGTGATGTCATTGTTGCTGTAGGTCTGGATGGGCAGGCCGTCCGGTCCCAGCTTCAGAGAGCCATCGGGATGCAGGTTCACGAGGCCGATGGAGAACAGCTGCAGGATCTCGCGGGCATAGTTTTCATCCGGGCTGAACAGGACGTTGCCGGATCCGTCGAGGACCGTTTTCTGGTTCTGCAGATGGCTCAGATATTTGGCCATGACGGGGCTTTTGCTGACGTCTTCCAGCAGGGTGCGGAAGTTGCCGTCAGCACGGGTGCCGAGGACATCGTAGTAGTTGGCGAGGCCGTAGTGCTTGTTGCGCAGCAGGGCCAGGTCTTCCGAGACAACAAACAGTTCGCTGAGGGCGAAGGCCGTACGCTGGCGGAGCTGGTCGTGGGCTCTGGCGGAGAGCAGCCACCAGCCGCGACGGCGGTTGTGATGCCGGGGTTCGTCGTTGTTGGTGAAGTTGTCCGGAGCGGCACCGCGCAGATCCCATTCATGGGCATCCGCAGCCTCGGTGTAGGTGAGCAGTTTGGTCTGGTCCAGGGCGAACTGGGCATCAATCCAGGCATTGTATCCGGCGATGCGGTTGCCTGCATGGGTGGTGTTGATCGCATTCACCAGAGCGGTGATTTCTGCCTGGGTCGGGCCAAAGGTTGCCTGGGTGAGGAAGCGGGTCACATCGCGGGTGAGGTCGTCCCCGGTGAGCGCCGGCAGGGCTGCCGGTGCGGGCGGCGGCGTGAAGGTGCCGGAGCCTGTCTGGCGGGAGAAGGTGCCTGCAATTTCGCCAGCCGGATAGCTGCCGGTGCCGATGTTCAGGTATACCCACTTGCCCGAGAGCTGGTAGAGGGCTTCCACCTGGTTCTGGCCGGTGATGGCCCCTACAGGCACGATGTTCCAGGTTTCATTGCTCACCTGGCCGATGGGCAGGGTGGGGCGCAGTTCCGGACCGACACCAGCGGACACGCCGTAGCGGATGTAGGCATTGGTCTGGTTGGAGGTCAGGCCGCTGAAGCTGAGGTTCACACGGGCGGAGCTCTTGGCCCCGTTGAGATGCAGGGTCACCAGGCCGGAGGCGTAGGTGCTGGCGGTGCCCTGCTTTGTCAGGTAGGCGACGAACAGCTGCTCATTGGCGGGGATGTTGGAGGCATCGTTGACATTGACGGTGGCGGCAGCCGGTGTGCCGAGAACATACTTGCTGTTAGCGGTGAGCGTCAGCACGACCGTCTCCGGATATTCGTGGATGCTGTCTGCCACAGGCACGATGACCACATCGTTCGATGCGGCATTGAAACCGAGAGTGATGGCTCCGCTGAGCGCGCCGCCGCTGTTGTTCTGCACCAGATAGTCTATGGTGCCGGTGGCCCGGCCGGTGAGGCTGAAGTTCACCGTGACAGGCACCGTGCCGCCTGTGCGGCTGATGCGGAATTTGGCCGGGGTGCCTTCCAGCTCGAAAGCGTCTGCCACCAGTGGGGTGACGGTGATGGTGCCGCCGCTGTCAAAGCTGTTCGGGTTGGTGCCGTAGGCGTATTCGTTCAGGTTGGTGATGCCGTCGCCATCGGGATCCAGACCGGCATCGCTGGCATTGATGGGGCTCAGGCCGTTGGCGAGTTCCCAGGCATCGGGCAGGCCGTCTTCATCCAGGTCTTCGGCCCCGGCGACGACGAGGTAACCTGCGCTTTCGGCTGCATGTGTGGTTTCAGCGTTCAGGGAGACTTCTTCCTGGGCACGGAGATCGGCTTTCTGCGGGCCGAGATTGCGCACGCGAGGCACAATGGGATCCGCCTCGTTGCGGGTCTGGAAGCCGGCAAAGAAGAACGGATCCGCTACCTTGCGACCAAAGTTGATGGCGCTGAAGGCATCCGTGATGGCGGCTGCGGTGGCGTTGCTTTCAAACACAAACTGGTTGGAGACCAGGCGGCCGCTGCCCTTCTGGATGGCGGCATAGTGAACGGTTTCGGCCGCGTGGTTCTGGTCGGCAGACTCCTGCTCGTCCAGCTTCACGGTGAAACCGCTGGCGGTGATGCTGCTGAGACGGGCGACTACGGAGCTGGCCTCGTTGGTGGTGGCCACCTGGGCCAGGACGACGGGTGCGGCGGCAAAGGCTTCCGCAAAGGTCTTGGACGCGTTCGCATGCGTCACGCCTGTGGAGCGTCCAAACTGCCAGCGCAGTCCGCCGATGATGTATTGTCCGGCTTCGGCGACGATGTACTGGAGCGTTTCTTCTGGATGCGCACCGGCCAGGTAGTCCCAGCGGTCCACCTGGTATTCAAAGCCTGTGCTGGTGACATTGCGCACACGCACCGCTGCGGGCTGGGCGTTGTTCTGGGTCAGCGGACCAAACACCACGACAGGCGTGGTGTAGCTCTTGGCAAAGGTCACTGGAGTCCAGGTGGTGGCATTGGCCTGAGTGTGGGCCAGTTCGCCGAGTTCCAGCTTGGCACGCACTTCGCCCACGCTTTCACCCAGGACAAGATAACCCACGTCTTCACCAGAGTGGCTGGTCTCGGTACCTGCGGACTGTTCTTCCTGGAGGAAGAGCTGCACGGAGGTGGAGGAGAGGTTTTGCCTGCGGATGGTATACGGGTCGCCGCCGTTGATGGTCTGCGCCTGGGCGAAGAACAGCGGCTGCTGATACGTGCTGCCAAAGGCCAGGGTGGACAGGGCATCCGTCACGGTGGCACCGGTGGTGGCAGCCTTGAAGGGCGCGCCATCCAGAGTGCCGGTGCCGGTGGCGATGGCGATCCAGCCGACGGATTCACCGGAAAGGGCGGCCGTGTCGGATTCCTGGGTGATCAGCCGGAGTTCAAAGCCGGTGGTCGTGACGGTGCGGACACGCGAGGTCAGCGCCTTGGCATTGGCGGTGGACTCCGCCTGGGCCAGCACGACTGGGGCTGCGCTAAAGGCGGAGGTAAAACCGACGGTCTGCGCTGTCTTCGTGACTCCGCTGGTGCGGCCCGCCTGCCAGGTCAAACCGCCGATGGTGTGCACGCCTGGTTCGAGCGCGAGGTAATTTAGCGATTCGCTGCCGTGAGGGCCGTCCAGGTAGTCCCATTCATCCAGCTGGTATTCAAAGCCGGTGGTGGTGACGTTTCTCACACGCGTGGTGAGAGCGGCGGTGTCGCCCTGCGTCGGCGGGCCTAATACGACCACGGGGGGCGCGCTGAAGGCGGTGGCGAAGGTGACGGCGTGCCAGGTGCTGCTGGAGGCCTGGGCATGGGTGACCACGCCGGACTCATACTTGGCCGCGGCGAGGGTGGAGGTGGTGGCCAGCGAAACCGCCGGCAGGAGGAGCGCGGCCAGGAGCGACCGCTTAGGGTGGAATGTTTTCATGGTTGCTGATGCAAGGACATGGACTGACATCGGCCCTGTGGATGTGCGGACCTGGTGGGAGACCTCCGGATCATGCCGGTAGGGTGTGCGTTCCCTCTTGCCTGCCAGTGGTCTGGTCAGAACAAGCGTGGTGATTGGGGCATCCGCTGACGGATGCGGGGAACGGCACGAAAGTGAAAAAGGACGGGGGAGGCGGGACTCAGGTGTTTAGCGGCACGGCGCTGTGGGCCGGGTGACGCAGCAGGCTGAGAACGCGGTGGACATGAGCAATGACATCTTCCGCGCTGTCGGCCTCATCCTGAAACTCGATGGTCGTCCGACATCGTGAGGGGCGGAAGATATCCACGGAGACCGGCTTGAAAAGAATGCCTCCGGCGGCCTCCGCCAGCCGGATGAAGAGACCGGTGACCCGGATTTGGAACGAAGGCACTGCAACGCTGCGCGGCGTGAGTTGCAACTGCACCGGCTGGCGGGCAGGCGCATCGGCCAGCGCGCAGCCGACGGCCTCGACATTGTATTCTCGGCCCAGTTCGCTGAGTCCGGCTTCAAACTCGCTGCGCGGCCGCGCGGCATCCGGGAGCCCCGCCGACCGGCTGTGGGCAAAACCCTGAGACTGCAAAGTCTGCTGCTGCACCTGCAGGTGATGCTGGGCGAGGATGTCGCGCAGGCTGGGGGCGGGGGGCGGAAACATCATGGCTTGAAAAGAGACGTTTCGGGTTTGAGGAGGGAGCCATTCTCGGCGTCCAGGCACGGGAGATCGAAACCGGGACGTGTGAGAGCCGGACGGGCGGAGCTTGTCTGAGAGTGATGGAATTTGGAGGCCGGGAGGCGAGGGATGGGCTCAGTTCTGGGCTGCCTTCTTCTTGCCTTTGCCCTGGCCCTGACCCTGGCCGCGATTGCCGGGCAGCCACTGGGCTTCGATGTTGTCTTTGTTCCAGGCTTCCCAGGCAGCAGCCAGTTCCTTCACCTTCTCGGGGTTCTGGGTAGACAGATCT
This sequence comes from Prosthecobacter sp., assembly GCA_036405615.1. Classification (GTDB taxonomy): domain Bacteria; phylum Verrucomicrobiota; class Verrucomicrobiia; order Verrucomicrobiales; family Verrucomicrobiaceae; genus Prosthecobacter. Next base: position 8,891 of record DASWXG010000522.1, read on the forward strand.
GTCTTTTCGCCGATGTCGGAGGCGAGGTTGTAAAGCTGGGCGCCTTCCAGGCTGGCTTTGAGGCCCAGGGAACCGACGGGCTTTTCATCCGTGGCTCCTTTGACGAGTTTCCAGTCTCCCTGGCGGACAGCCACCTGGCCGCCGAAGCGCCAGAAGAGAGATTCATGCGGAGCGGCGGTGTTTTCGCCTTTCAGGTAGGGGAGGAGATTGACGCCATCCAGCTTCCACTCCGCAGCGGCGGGAGCCCCGGCGGCGGCAAGTGCGGTGGGCAGGATGTCGAGCTGGATGACAGGTCTGTCTTCCACCTTGCCGGAGGGCAGGGTGCCTTTCCACTGGACGAAGAAGGGCACACGCACGCCGCCTTCCCAGGTGGTGGCCTTGAAGCCTTTCAGCGGACCGTTGCCGGAAGTGGTCTGGCGGGTGGGGCCGCCGTTGTCACTGTGGAAAATGATGAGCGTGTTTTCCTCGGCACCCGTGTCACGCACAGCGGTCAGCAAGGAGCCCACGGCATCATCCAGGGCGGAGAGAAGACCCGCGAACTTGCGGCGCTTTTCATCCTGGATGCCGCTGAAGCGGCTCTCGTATTTTTCCAGGGTTTCCAGCGGGCCGTGAACGGCGTTGAAGGGCACATAGGCCAGCCAGGGCTTGTCCTTGTTGGCCTGGATGAACTTCACCGCTTCGGCCGCGAAGGCGTCCGTGGCATACTCGATCTTGTCCAGCGGTTTGCCGTTGTGCTGCACGGGGTCGGCCCCGGCGGTGGTGGCATCCAGATAGGTGTGGGCACCGCCCAGGAAACCGTAGAATTCGTCAAAGCCGCGTTTGTTCGGGTGGAAGCCGGGTTTGTGGCCGAGGTGGGATTTGCCGAACCAGCCGGTGGCATAACCAAGAGTTTTGAAATGGTCGCCCAGGGTTTTCTCTTTCAGCGAAAGGCCGAAAGCTTCAGAGGCGGCCTGCGGAGGCCCGGGGTTGAACTCATGGCCAAAGCGCTGCTGATACTTCCCGGTGAGAAGGCCGGCGCGGGTGGGGCTGCAATAAGGGCCGCTGACATAACCGCTGGTGAAACGGACGCCGTTCTTGGCAATGGAGTCAATGTTAGGCGTGGGAATGTCCTTGGTGAATCCCTGGGCCGTCAGTTCGCCGTAGCCGAGATCGTCGGCGACAATGAGGAGCACGTTGGGCTTGCCGGCCGCCTGGCCTGAGGTGGGCAGCAGGGCCAGGCCCGCCAGGGTGAGGAGTGCGAAAACACGGATTTTCATAGGACAGTGCGG
>DASWXG010000523.1:0-27913 GCA_036405615.1 Prosthecobacter sp.
CGACCATGGGCCTAACTTTGAGTTGCGCTCGCTGCCACGATCACAAGTTCGACCCTGTCTCCACCCGCGACTACTACGGTCTCTACGGCATCTTTGCCAGCACACGCTACCCCATGCCCGGGCTGGAACTGTTCCAGGCCCAGCGGGATTTTGTGCCCCTGCTGCCGGAGGCCGAGACCCGGGAAATCCTGAAACCTTTCCAAACCGAGACCGACAAGCTCACGCAAAAACTGGAAACCATGCTGGCAGATTGCGAGACCCGCAGCCTCGAAAATGCCCGCCTGGAAAAGGAGATACCCCTGGATGAGCAGCGGAAGCGCAAGAGTGAACTCGACCGCATGCTGCGCAAAGCCCGCGATGCCGCTGAAGATCTCGCCGCTCATCTGAAAAAGATGCCGGACATGCCCGCTGCCTATGCCGTGCGGGAAGGACGGCCGGTAAACGCACGCATCCAGCTGCGAGGAGAACCGGAACGTCCGGGCGCCGAGGTGCCACGCAAGTTCCCGGCCATTCTAGGAGGTCACCTCCTGCCCGCTGATGCCCAAAAAGGCAGCGGCCGCCTGGAACTTGCCCGCTGGATCACCCGCCCGGAAAATCCGCTGACCGCACGAGTCATGGTGAACCGCATCTGGCAGCGGCACTTTGGCAAAGGGCTGGTCTCCACCACCAGCGATTTCGGTCTGCGGGGTGAAGCGCCCAGCCACCCGGAACTGCTGGACTGGCTGGCGCAGGAGTTCATCCGCAGCGGCTGGTCCTTCAAGCACATGCACCGGCTGATCATGACCTCCCGCACCTACCGGCTTTCCAGCCAGGATGAAGAAGCCAACGTCGCGGGCGATCCCGGCAATGCCCTGTACTGGAAGTTCACACGGCAGCGGCTGGATGCAGAGTCCCTGCGCGATACCCTGCTGCAGATCAGCGGCGCACTGGATCCTGCCCCCCAAACAGCTCCCTTTCCCTTCCCGCCTGTGAAGGACTGGAAATACACACAGCACCACCCGTTTAAAGACGACTACCCCAGCCGGAAGCGCAGTGTTTACATGATGGTAAAGCGCCTCACGGCACGGCCTTACTTCCAGACCTTTGACGGTGCCGATGCGAATGTTTGCACCTCCGCCCGGGACAGTTCTGTCACCGCCTTGCAGGCTCTCTATTTTGTAAACGACACGTTTGTGCATGAGCAGGCAGACCTCTATGCAGCCGCTCTGCTGCGTGATGAAACGACCGATGCCGCACGCCTGCGCCGGGCCTTCCTCTCCATTCTCGCCCGCGAGCCCACGCAAGGCGAGCACCAGTTGCTGACCGCCCACCTGCAGGCTGTGCGGCAGCGCTCCTCCAACGACCAGGAAGCCTGGGCCAGCCTGAACCGGAGCCTCTTCCGCCTCAACGAATTCCTGTATCTGGACTGAACCGCTTTTGGACCATGCACTCTCGCCGCACCGTTCTCCGCTCCCTTTTCAGCAGTTCCCTGCTGATGCCCGGCATGTTGTCCGAGCTGCTGGCGGCTGACGATCCGCTGGCCCCCCGGGGTTCCCACACCAAAGCCCGGGCCAAGCGGGTGATCATGATCTACGCCACGGGCGGCGTGTCCCACATTGACACCTTCGACCCCAAGCCGATGAAGGGCAATCGTGATGGCCAGGGCGGCGACCGGCTCATGGCGAACATTTTCGGCTCCCAGCGTAACCAAAAGTGCGGAACCGAAGTCTCTGACATCTTCCCTCATGTGCGCAATGTCATGGAGGACATCTGCGTCATCCGCAACATGAAGGCCTCCCACTTTGACCACTCGGAGGCAACGCTCGGGTTTCATACCGGCTCCCCCACCTTTGCCCGGCCAAGCATGGGCTCCTGGGTCAGCTATGGGCTCGGCAGCTTCAACCAGAACCTGCCCGGTTTCATCGTCATCGCCCCGCACCTGCCCTATGGCGGCACACAGGTATACGCGAGCGACTTCCTGCCAGCGGCACACCAGGGGACGCGGGTGATTCCCGGGGACAACCCCATCGCCAACTTGCGTGGCCCGGCCAGCACACAACCTTTGCAAGAACTGGAGCTCGGGCTGGTGGAGACGCTGAACCGCCGTCACTTCCAGACCCGTCAGCATGACAGCGCCCTGGCCGCACGCATCAAGTCCTTCGAAACCGCCTTCCAAATGCAGCAGGCTGCGCCGGAAGCCTTCGACATCCGGCAGGAACCCGAACACATCCGCAAGCTCTACGGCCTGGACCGCAAAACCAAAGGACCGGGTTCGGACTTCGGATGGCAGTGCCTGGTGGCACGCCGTCTGGCCGAGCGCGGCGTGAGATTCATCGAACTTGTGGACACAGGCTCCCGTCCGAACTGGGATTCTCACGGCGAAATGCAGGAGCACGCCTCCCTGGCCTACAATGTGGACCAGCCCACAGCCGCGCTTGTCACCGATCTGAAACAGCGCGGCATGCTGGATGAAACCATCGTGCTCTGGGCCACAGAGTTTGGCCGCACACCGGGGCGCGAAGGCAAGAACGGCCGGGGTCATCACCGCGACTGCTTCTCCATCTGGCTGGCGGGCGGCGGCTTCAAAGGCGGGCATGTCCATGGCGTCACCGACGACATCGGCCGCTACCCGGCCGGTCCTTCGGTGGAGGTGCATGACCTGCACGCCACCATCCTGCACCAGCTGGGCATGGACCACGAGAAGCTGACCTTCCGCCATGCCGGGCGCGACTTCCGCCTCACGGATGTGCACGGCCACATCCTCGGGGATGTGCTGGCGTAAACGCATCCACGCTTTTTGTTAGACAAGTCCGCGGCGCGCCAGGGACTCCTCCATCGCCTGCTCCACCAGCCGCACAGCCAGTTCCTGGGTGGCATCATCCAACGCCTGGTTGGCGGACTTGAGCGCTTTTGCGTCATGCACCGGATCTTCGAGAGCCGCCCGCACCTGGGAGGCCGCCGCCAGGATGACATCCTTTTCCGCCTGCGTCACAGCCTCGCCAAACTGCGCCAGGGCCGCATCCACAGCCGGCAGCAGCTCCTCGGCCTTCAACCTTGCCTCGGTCCAGACGCGTTCGTTCATGTCCTCAAACGCATGCTCCACGCTTTCGGCAATCATCTGCTCCACCCGTTCATCATCCACGTTCACCGCCGTGTTCTGGATCTCCAGCAGCGTGTCGTCCTGCGTCGCGGTGTCGCGTGCCAGCACCTGCAAGATGCCGTTGGCATCAATGGCGAACTGCACTCCCACGCGCGCGCTGCCCTTCGGCCCGGACGGGAACGGGATCTCGATGCGGCCGAGCTCCCAATTGTCCTTGGCCAGTTCACGCTCTCCCTGGAGTACGCGGATCAGCATGTCCTTCTGGTTGGCGACGGCGTTGGTGAACATCTCCCCCGCTTTGCAAGGGATGGTGGTGTTGCGCGGGATGATGATGTTCATCAGGCCGCCGAAGGTTTCGATACCTAACGACAAGGGCGTCACGTCCAGCAGCAGCACGTTTTTCAGCGAGCCGCTGAGAATGCCCGCCTGGATGACCGCCCCCTGGGCCACGGCTTCATCCGGATTCTGGGATGTGTTGGGCTCCCGGCCAAAGATCTCTGCCACGTACTGGCGGACCAGCGGAATCCGCGTGCTGCCGCCCACAAGGATGACTTCGTCCAGATCCTCCGGCCTCACACCGGCGTCAGCCAGCGCCCGCAAGCAGTGTGCCCGGGTGCGTTCGATCAGCGGACGGACCAGCTTTTCAAACTCCTGCCTGGAAATGCCCACGCTGAGGCTGTTCGCCCCATCGAAAAAGGGCACTTCAATACGCGTCGCTTCATCTGCAGACAGGCGCTTTTTGGCAGCTTCAGCAGCGACAAGGAGTGATGCCGTCCTGGCCTCGTCATGAGAGCTGGAAGCCCTCACTCCTTGGAATCCTTGAAGCACATGTTCCACCAGCACGCGGTCTATGTCGTCCCCGCCCAGCTGGGTGTCGCCTGCCGTGCTCAGCACCTGGAAGACACCGTCTCGCATCTCCAGGATGCTGATGTCAAAGGTGCCTCCACCCAGGTCATAGACCGCGATCTTTTTGTGCTCGTCCAGCTTGTCGAGACCATAAGCCAGGGCTGCGGCGGTCGGCTCGCTGACAATGCGTTCCACGCTCAGCCCGGCCAGTTCGCCCGCCTGCTTGGTGGCGTTGCGCTGGGCATCGTTGAAGTAGGCGGGAACGGTGATGACTGCGCGGGACACCGGCTGCTCCAGGGCGTGTTCGGCAATGGCTTTGAGCCTGCGCAGAATCTCGGCCGAAACCTCCACCGGTGTCACGCCCAGCTCGCGCAGATCATACGGAGGCTGCCAGCCGCCCTCGCCCGCCCGGCGGCCAATGAGGCGCTTCACACTGGTCACTGTCCTTTGCGGTTCCAGGGCACGCTTGCGCAACGCGGCAGCCCCCACCGTGCGGCTGCCATCCGGACTGAAGTTCACCGCCGAGGGGGTCAGCCGCTGGCCGTCTTCGTCCGCCAGCAAAATGGGGAAACCGCTGTCCACCACGCCCACCAGGGAATGGGTGGTGCCGAGGTCGATGCCGAGGATGGGGGAAGAATCAGCCATGTCTTTCCAACTCCATAGCCATGCCTTTGCGCGAAAGCCAAGGAATCGTTGCGCGGTTGCCGTTGCCATGCCACGGCATCTCTGCCAGCATCCCGCCCTCTCATGCAGACTTTACTCTCCCCCCTCGCCGAAGGCAAAAGCCTGACCGAAGCCCAAGTGCGTGAAGCCGCCGCCTTTCTGGTGGACGCGGAAGAATCTGCCGAGACCAAGGCCGCCTTCCTGCGCGCCCTGGCCCAAAAAGGCGAAACTCCGGGGGAAATTGCCCATTTTGTGCAGGAATTCCTGCGTCTGGCCGTGGATCCGGGCCTGGACCGGGCCAAACTGCCAGGCCCGATGCTGGACGTGGTGGGCACCGGGGGTGACAAGCTGCACCTTTTCAACGTCTCCACGACGGCCATGTTCATCCTGGCCGCAGGCGGTGTCTGCGTGACCAAACACGGCAACCGCGGCGTCACCAGCAAAGCCGGCGGAGCCGATGTGCTGGAGGCTCTGGGCATCCGCATTGACCTGCCCGTGGACCGCGTCGCGCGCGGCATGGAGACCAACGGGCTGGGCTTTTTCTTCGCCCCTCTCTACCATCCGGCTTTCAAAGCGGTGGGGGAGGCTCGCAAAATTCTGGCCGGAGAAGGCCAGCGCTCCATCTTCAATCTCCTCGGCCCCCTGCTGAACCCGGCCCGCCCGGACTACCAGCTGCTGGGCGTGTTCGATGCCTCCCTCACCCGTTCCTTTGGAGAAATCCTGGCCACCCTGGGCCGCAAAGGTGCCTGGGTGGTCCACGGCACCACGCAAACCGGCGGCGGCATGGATGAACTGTCCACCCTCGGCAAAAACCACGTCTGTGAAATCCGGGACGGCAAGCTGACCGATCTCAGCATTGATCCGTCTGCCCTGGGTTTTGGCAAAGCCTCGCTCCAAGATCTGGTCGGCGGTGATGCGGCCGAAAATGCCGCCATCATTGAAGGCATCCTGGACAGCACGCTCAAGGGTGGCAAACGCGACATTGCCGTGCTGAACGCGGCAGCCGGTTTCGTCATCACCGGCAAAGCGGCTGATCTGGCCGAAGGCAAGACCCTGGCCGAGAGCCTCCTGGACCGCGGTGCCGCCCACGCGAAGATGGTGGCCATGCGCGATTGGTGCTGAGAACAGGGTGTGGCAGCAGCCTAACATCTCCATGAGGCCAGGATGGCCTCACTCCCCGTCATTGAGTCGCGACGCTCAATGAGTGGCGGTACTGTGCTGCCAGTCCTTCAACACCCAGGATTGCAGTTGAGTGCTGCACAGGGCGGGTTAAAACTGAGCCTCCCCCGTCATGTCCGACCTTTTGAAGCAACCGCTCTGGGAAGCCGATTCCCTGGGATCTCCCCTGCCCGACAACGAATTCGGCGTCAGCGTCTCGCTGCCGCTGTGGCGGCATGTGGTGGGTTATGAAGAAGGCGATCCGGATGTGGTGTCCAAGTTCCGTTCGGGGTATCCCCGTTTCTGCTGCCCGCCGGCAATCAGCGCCCTGTTCACACAGGCGGAAAAAGAACTCGGCCAGGAAGGCGAACGGGCCATTGTTTTCCCCCGCCAGGTGCATGCCGAAAGGTGCCTGGAATTCATTGCCAGGGACGGATTCCCTGGAAGAGCCGTGGAATGGCGCGAGGCAAAACTCGGTGTCGCCCTGTTCCCGGCAGAGGCTTACGTGAAGGCGCGCAAGTTCTGGCGCTTCTGCGGCGAGGTGGTCAGCACCCGCCAGGCCGCCAGCGTCCTGGGACAAACGCCCAACCGCGTCACCGCAGAGGAGGGCCGCACGGCCAGCGCCACCATCCGGCAGAGGCTGGGGGATCTGGCCGCCCAGCAGACTGAAGATGTCTTTCTGTTCCCCTCAGGCATGGCAGCCAACTACGCGGTCCATCGCATGCTCACTGCACTGCTGCCCGGACGCCGCACCATCCAGCTTGATTTCCCTTATGTGGACGTGCTGAAACTGCAGGAGACCTTCGGCAGCGGAGCGCATTTCCTGCCGTTGACGAACGAGGCCGAGTATGACCGCCTGCGCGACATCCTCGCCGGAGAAAAGATCTCCGGGCTGTTCTGTGAAGCTCCCAGCAACCCACTGCTGCGCTGCGCCGACCTGCCGAGGCTGCTCACCATCCGTGCGGAGACTCAGCCGGAAGTGCCCATCATCATTGACGACACTGTCTCCACTGTCGTTCATGCCGATGCCTTCCGCGTTGCGGATGTGGTGACCAGCAGCCTGACCAAGAGCTTTTCCGGCGCAGGAGACGTCCTCGCAGGCAGTGTCATTCTGAACCGCCAGTCGCCCCACCACGCCGCTTTCTCCGCGTTCCTGAAAGAGCATGCGGATCACGAACTGTGGAGTGAAGACGCCGTGGCACTGGAGCAGAATTCCCGCAATTTTGTCGAGCGCGTGTAAACGATGAGCCGCAATGCTGAAGCGCTGGCAGCCCATCTGGCAAAACATCCGGGCGTTGAAAAGGTGTGGCATGCCCGCGAGCAGGGCGGCCCCGGTTATGAGCAGGTGCGCCGTGAAAATGGCGGCTACGGTTGCCTGTTCTCTTTCCTGCTCAAGGATGCCGCCCGGACCAGCATGCCTTTTTATGATGCACTGCGCGTCTGCAAAGGCCCCAGCCTGGGCACCGATTTTACACTGGTGTGCCCCTACACCCTTCTGGCGCATTATGAGGAACTGGACTGGGCGGAAAGCTGCGGCGTGCCGCGCTATCTGATCCGCGTGTCAGCCGGTCTGGAAGACATTGCCGATCTGGTCACGAGGTTCGATGAAGCCCTGGCGGCTGCGGCCAAAGCAGTCAGCGTCTGACAGCCAAAAGGCGCAGCACCGTTGCCGATGCTGCGCCCAGGCTTGGCTCAATTCGAAAGAGCTGTGGGTTATTGCACCTCAATCCGGCGTGGTTTGGCAGTTTCCTGCACAGGAAGCTTCAGCGTCAGGACACCGTTCTCGAGGCTGGCGGTCAGCTTGTCCCGGTCCACCGGCGTATTAAGCCGCAACCGGAGCTGATAGCCCACCTGTGAGAGTTCGCGATGAAGGGGCTTCCAGTCTTCTGGAAGCTTGGAATGACGTTCGCCCCGGATGGAGAGGATGTTTTCATCGAGATCGATTTTCACGTCGCCTTTTGCCACGCCGGGCATCTCCACACGCACTTCGTAGGCATCGGCGCTTCCGACCACGTCATAGCGCGGTTTCTGGAGGCTTTCCGTCACGCCGACAGAAGGGGCGGCAGACTTGGAGGCAGGAGGAGGGCAGCAGGTGGTTTCAGTATTCATAGTGAGACAAAAAGTTTGAGGGGTAAAATGGGGTGAATGGATTTGGCCGGGTGACTGGGGCGTTAGGTAATCTCGATGAGTTTCGGTTTGCGATGCTCCTGCTTGGGCAGGGTCACAGTGAGGATCCCGTCTTCGAGCTTGGCAGCGATGGCATCGCCACGAACGCCTTCAGGCACGGAAATGGAGCGGGCGAGAGTGAAGGACTCCTCATCGGCTTCAGTCTTCTCGCTGCGGGCAACGGAGACCGTGAGGAGACGGTCGTGAATCTCGACCTTCACATCCTCTTTCTTCGTCCCGGGAAGTTCAAAGCGGGCGTAGTAGTTGTCCTTGTCCTCGAAGACGTCTGCCGAAAGACGGTTGACCACGCCAGGCATAAACTCGCCCAGCAACTGACCCACTGCTGGGAATCCAGCGAACGGATGGCGGAGCCACTGGTCGAAGTCGGCCACGCGGCCCAGGTCAAAAGAAGGTAGATGACGTGTGAGTTTCATAATGTTGGAAGGGTAAGATTTTGTTTGAAGTTAGTGTCTCGCAGAGACCCCTTCTAGAAGTGCATGGGCCATGCCAATTCTCTGAATCGGGAATCAACCAATTGAATATCAACGATTTGCATTTTAAACCACTCCCTTAATTCTCTTCATTTAGAGACAATATGTCTTTTTATTGGGCCATCACTTCACTCCACAAGAGCAATTTTGACACTTTGAATTTGGAACACAAAAAAACCCCGGCCAGAGAGTGGCCGGGGTTGATTGAAGGTGAGGCTAAAGAAAGCCGGCTAGTTACTTGTTGATAGCGGCTGCAGCCTTCTTCTCCGCTTTGTTTTTCATGCGGATGTTCAGCATTTCCACAAAGATGGAGAAGGCCATGGCGAAGTACACATAGCCTTTCTGGAAGTGGACGTGGAAACCTTCGGCAATCAATGTGGTGCCGATCAGCAGCAGGAAGGACAGGGCCAGCACCTTCACCGTGGGGTGGCGGCTGATGAAGTCGCTCACGGTGCCGGCAAAAATCATCATGAAGCCCACGGCGATCATCACGGCAATGACCATGACCATGATATGGTCCACCATGCCAACAGCGGTGATGACGGAATCCAGGGAGAAAACGATGTCCAGGATGGCGATCTGCAGCAGAATGGCTCCGAGCGCCGCTTTGACCCCGCCAGTATGAGCTGCCTCGGGGTCGCCTTCCACCTTGTGATGGATCTCCTTGGTGCTTTTCCAAAGCAAGAACAGACCGCCCAAGATGAGGATGAGGTCCTTGCCCGAGATGGCATGGCCGAAGATGGCGAACAGCGGCTCCTTCAACTGCATGACCCAGGTGATGCACAGCAGCAGCAGGATGCGGGTGACCATCGCGAAGGCCAAGCCCAGGAAACGGGCGCGCGCACGTTCCTCCACGGGCAGTTTGTCCACCAAAATGGAAATGAAGACGATGTTATCAATGCCCAGCACGATCTCCATTACCGTGAGGGTGAGGAGCGCGATCCACGCCTCCGGGCTGGCGATCCATGACATGTCAAAGGGATTGACGGCGAGCAGGGGCGAGAGGTCCATAGATGTGGGAAGTAATCGGCGCGGATGCTAGCGCAGGTTGTGCCAAGGGCAATGGCGTAAGCAGTGATTGAAAACAAAGGGCATTTCTGTAACACCCACCTTCCGTCACGAAGTGGGAGGGGTCCAAAGCGGAATTCTGGCGGACAGAAGGAAATTCGTTAAGCTGCTCCCATGCCCTCCAACACCGCCTCCCCTTCCTCCGAGGTTTTGCGCGGGCTGGTGGAGCGGGTCGTGTATCACACAGAGGAAACCGGCTACTGCATTCTGAAGGTCATTCCCCAGGGCAGCCGGGAATCCACAAGCCTCATCGGCAAAGCTCCCCGCGTGGTGGCGGGGGAGGAATTTGAGGCCACCGGGCGCTGGGAAGCCACCCGTGACTATGGGCGGCAGTTCAAGGCGGAGACGCTGAAGCTGACACGCCCGGACTCCCAGGAGGGCATCGAGAAGTATCTGGGCAGCGGCCTCATTGAGGGAATCGGCCCGGCCTACGCCAGACGGCTGGTGAAGAAATTTGGCAATGCGATTTTCGAGATCATCGAAAACGAATCCGCCCGCCTGGAGGGTGTAGAGGGCATCGGCAAAAAACGGCGGCAGGAAATTCGCGAGTCGTGGATGAAGCAGAAGTCGGTGCACAGCATCATGCTCTTCCTCCACCGGCATGGCATCAGTTCCACCCGGGCCTTGCGCATCCACAAGACCTATGGGGAGGACGCCGTGGCGGTGCTGACGGCCAATCCTTACCGGCTGGCCCAGGAGATCCACGGCATCGGTTTCAAGACAGCCGATGGCATCGCGCACCAGATGGGGGTGCAGAAGGATGCGCCGGAACGTATCCGCGCGGGCATCCTGCATGTTCTGGAGGCCGCCGCCGGCAGCGGGCATTGCTGCCTTCCGGAAAGCCAGGTCCGCGAACAAACCGCCCGCCTGCTGGAATGCCCGGAAGACCTAGTGCTCGCCCAGGTGGAGAAGCTTCTGGAAATGTCCCTGCTCGAACGGCATGCCGTGGGCGGCCAGGCCATGCTCTATCTGCCTTACCTGCGCGCGGCCGAGCAAAGCATTGCCCGAACTCTTGCGGAGCTGGCGGCATCCCCCGCCACGTATCCGGCCATGGATGCGGAAACTCTGATGACCCAGATCGCCGCAGACACGGGTAAAACTCTGGCGATCAGCCAGCAACAGGCCGTCAAGGCCGCTCTGCAAAACCGCTGTCTCATCATTACTGGCGGCCCCGGTGTGGGCAAGACCACCATCCTGCACACCATCCTCACGCTGCTGCGTCGCAAGCAGGTGAAACTGGTCCTCGCGGCCCCGACCGGGAGGGCGGCCAAGCGGATGTCTGAAAGCACCGGCCTGGAAGCCAAAACCCTGCACCGCCTGCTGGAGTATCAAGGCCAGGGCCAGTGGGGAAGGCACCGGGGCAAACCGCTGACCGGCGACCTGTTTGTGCTGGATGAGTGCTCCATGCTGGATGCGCCGCTGATGGCCCAGTTTCTGTCCGCATTGCCGGAAGGCGCTCATCTGCTGCTGGTGGGGGATGCAGACCAGCTTCCCTCCGTGGGTCCGGGCATGGTGCTCAATGACCTCATCGCCAGCGGCAAGGTGCCATGTGTGAAACTCACGGAGATCTTCCGGCAGGCCGCCACCAGCCGCATCATTACCAGCGCCCATGAGATCAACCGCGGGCGAGTGCCGGACCTGAAGCCTCACCGCGATTCGGATTTCTTCTTTCTGGAAGCCGGTTCCCCGGAGGAGGTACGGGACCTGGTGGTGCAGCTCGCGCATCAGCGCCTGCCAGCCCGGTACAAGTTTGACCCCGTGCAGGACATCCAGGTGCTGACACCGATGAACCGCCCTGTTCTAGGCACCCACAGCCTGAACCAGGTTCTTCAGTCCGCGCTGAACCCGGCCAGCGAGCTGAAGTATGAACTGGAGCGGTTCAACACCACCTACCGGGTGGGCGACAAGGTCATCCAGACGAACAACAACTATGACAAAGAGGTCTTCAACGGAGACATCGGCCGCATCGTCAGCATTGACACCGAGCCGCTGAAACTGTGGGTCCGTTTTGAAGGCGAGCGGCTGGTGGATTACGAACCTGGTGAACTGGATGAACTGCAACTGGCCTATGCGCTGACCATCCACAAAAGCCAGGGCAGCGAATTCCCCTGCGTGATCGTTCCTGTCAGCACCCAGCACTACGTGCTGCTGGAAAGAAGCCTCATCTACACGGCGGTCACACGCGCGAAAAAACTGGTGGTGCTGGTGGGCGACAGCCGCGCGCTGGCCATGGCGGTAGGGCGGCAGGAAAGCCGGAAACGCTGGACCGGTCTGAAAGAGCTGCTCTGACCCCGCCTTTGCCGACGCCTACTGGGCGCTGGGCTGGTAGGCCCCGGAGGCGGTCACCTTGCTGAGAAACTCTCCAACGAGGAAGAGAGACCCTGTCACCAGCACCCGCTCCGGAAACTCCCGGGCGAGTGCGCAAGCATCATCCAGATCTTTGGCGATGCTCCACGCAGCTTCGTCATCCGCTTCCTGAAGAGCTTCGCCGAGGTCATCCACCGGGACTGAGCGGGGAGACTGGAAAGGGGTAAGAATCCAGCGCTCGGCGATTTCGGCCAGAGGCCACATGACCTCCACCAGATCCTTGCCCGTGGAACCGCCGAAGATGATGGTGGCTTTTTCATCCGGAAACTCCGTCTTCCAGGTCCACGCCAGAGCCAGTGCGGCATCGCCATTGTGAGCCCCATCCACGACGAAGCGGCCCTCCTCAAGCTGGTGGAAACGGCCCGCCCAATGGACTTTTTGAAGCGCGGCTTCCAGAATCACCGCCGGCACGCGAAGGCCCACTTCACGCAATGCCTCGAGGGCAACCGCCGCATTCCAGGCCTGGTGCGGCCCCATGAGGCCCAGCTTCACATGGGTCAGCGGAGCGTCCACGACTGTCAGGGAAGACTTCTGCTCGCGGGCCTTCTTCTCCACCACCTGGAGAGCTGCGACCTCCTGCGGAGCGGAGACCACCGGCACCCCCGGTTTGATGATGCCTGCTTTCTCTCCTGCGATGAGGGCCAGCGTTTCGCCGAGCTGTTCGCGATGATCTATGCCGATGCGGGTGAGCACGCTCACCTCGGGTGTGATGGCATTGGTAGCGTCCAGACGCCCGCCAAGCCCTGTCTCCAGAACAACCCATTCGCTGCCGCGCTGGCGAAACCAGTCCAGGGCCAGGGCGAGGGTGATCTCAAAAAAGGTGGGATGCGGATCCCAGTCTGCGACCAGCGAGCGGATTTTGGCAAGGCCCGCCTCCAGTTCCTCATTGCTGATCTCACGCTCCGTGTCGCGGATGCGTTCGTTGAACCGGATGAGGTGAGGTGAAGTAAACAGACCGGCGCGAATGCCGGACTCCTTCAGAATGGCGTGTGTGAAGGCACAGGTGCTGCCTTTGCCGTTGGTGCCGGCGACATGGATGAACTTCATGCCCTCCTGCGGCAGCGACAGCGCGGCCAGCAGCTTGTGCACATTCTCGAGACCCAGTTTGATGCCAAAAAGCTGCGTGCCGTAGAGCCAGTCGAGAGAGGGGGTTGACATGTCAAATGAGGGGTGGTGGAACAAACCCCCGTTTTGTCATTTTGACAGCGGGCTTTTTAACTTTTCGACAGCTCGTGCCCCAGCACGGCAAGGGCCGCGATGGCAGCCGTTTCCGCCCGCAGAATGAGCGGGCCCAGCGTCACCGGAACAAATCCTTTTTCCTGCGCCAGGACTTCTTCAGCCGGAGTAAAGTCGCCCTCAGGACCTATAGTAACCCACGCCTCCCGATGTCCCGCGCCGATGCCATGCAGCGTGCGGCTGTGCTCGCTGAGCGCCGGCAGAATTTTCAGAGCATCCGCAGGCGCTTCTTCAAGCACACGGGCCAGCGGACGCGGCCTTTCCAGGAGGGGGACAAAGGGCGTGTGGCATTGTTTGGCAGCCTCGATCATATGGCGGTGCCATTTGGCCATCTTTTTCTCCAGCAAGTCGCCCGTGAGATGCACGATGGTGCGCTCGGTCACCACCGGACGGATGCTGGCGGCCCCCAGTTCCACCGCCTTTTCCAGCAGCCATTCAAAAGGCTCGGCTTTGATCATGGCCGGCAGAAGATGGATGCGATGCGCCAGAGGCGGGTGCTGGTGCAGCTCTTCCGCCTGGAGGGTGACGGCAGATTTGCTCACCGCCTGGATGATGGCCCGGGCCACGCGGCCTTTCCCGTCGAAGACCTCGACAGCATCGCCCACCTGACGGCGCAGGACACGCGCACAGTGCAGGGCTTCGTCACCTTGCAGCGAAAGCGCGGAGGCATTCCATTCGCGGGCAGGCAGGTAAAAACGGCTGAGTGACATGCCTCCATTGTGGCGGGCAAGGGCCGCAGAGCAAACCCCAGAGTGCGCACGCGCTCACAGCTTCAGAGCCACCATTTTTTCCGTGTCGCGGACATAGAGGATGCCGTTTGCCAGTGCCGCATGGCAGCGGTGGCTGGAACGCAGGACCTGCGCGGATGACTGCTGTGCAAACTCTTCAGGCCCGGCTTTGACGATCCACAGTTCTCCCTGCTCCGTGGTGACGATGAGCCTGCTTCCTGCGAGGACCAGCGTGCCTCCCGGCACCTCCGGCGATTCCCACCGGACTTTGCCCGAGGCAAGTTCCACACAGCGGAGGGTCTGGCCCGTTTCCTGGCGTCCGTGGAAGCCATACAGGTGTCCCTCATGAAACACCGGCGTGCTGTAGTGACAATCCAGAACCCTTTGGTGAGTCCACAACTCTTCAAAGGCCGGTTGCTTGGAGGCAGTGACTTTGAGCAAATGAGCGCCCACACCATAGCCGGCGGAAACAAACCACCGGTCCTCTCCACAAGGGACAGGCGTGGCAGCGTTCACAGACGCATCCATTGTGGAGCGCAGCGGCAGTGAATCCACCACCGTGCCAGACGCGGCGTTCACCAGCCACAGTTTGTTGCGCATCCAGGCCAGCACATTGTCTCCGGCGAGCACGGGCGAGGCATAACCGGCCTCATCCTCCGCGCAGTGCCAGGCCAGCTTGCCGGTGGCAGTTTCCAGCGCAATGAGCCCCGCCGGTTTTCCTTCCACATTTCCTCCGGCGGCGATGATGACCTTGTCCCTGACCACCAGCGGTGAGGGCGCCCGGCCAAAAAATCCCTGCTGGGAATTGGCAGCGGAGGCCGTGTCATAAGCCCACAACTCCTTGCCCGTCGCGAGATCATAAGCGGTCACGCGGCCTTCCGGGCCGTGGGTGAACACTTTGCCCTCTGCAACAGCCGGGGTTGCACGCGGACCGTTGTCAAAACCAAAGCTGTCCACATAGTCCGTCACATAAGTGGTGCGCCACAGCGGCTTGCCGCTGGCGGCCTCCAGCGCCTCGGTGGTCATGTCACTGCCTTCGCGGTGAAACAGGATGACCTTGCCGCCGCTGACCACTGGCCCGGCAAACCCGGAGCCCGCCGATTTTTCCCACAGCACTTCAGGTTCCGCCTTGAGCGGGGTCTTGGCAGCACTTTCCTCCGCACCGGCGATGCCGTTGCGGGCGGGCCCCAGAAACTGCGGCCAGTCCGCAGCCGGTGCAGAGGGTAGCATCAGGACGGAGAGAAGCAGAGACAGGCGGCAGTTCGGCATGCAAATGGGTGTGCATCATCATACGCCGCCACAAGCCTTCGCCAGCTACGAACAAAGATGAAAAACGGTTTTCTTTTTTTGAAGAATTTGAGGGTAAAAGGCGTCCATGTCCGTCCCAACACCCACAGGTTGCCCGGATTTCGGAAAACTTCCTGCTGGGAGCTTGACTAACTACACGCCAGTTGCTTCAAGAGTTTCCGACAAAACATCATGCCTGCCTTTCTCAGAGCTCACGACAAGGGAGTGGAGTACTCGCTGGAGGACTTCACGCTCCTCGGCCGTAGCCCTGACGCCACCATCCGGCTGACGGATGCCGGAGTCTCCCGGCAGCATGCGACCATCCGCCGCGACGGCAACCTGTACTGGGTGTCGGACCTCGGCAGCGCCAACGGCAGCTTCGTCAATGACGTGGCCGTGACCACCGCCCGCGCTCTGCGCCATGGCGACCGCATCCAGCTGGGCACCTGCCTGTTCATCTTTGAAACGGACGAGGGCGATCACGTTCCGAACACCGGTGCAGGCACCCAGGTGCTGCACACCATCGCCCTGCCCATGCGCACGGTGAGGGCCACCCTCCTGGTGGGTGACCTGCGCAACTTCACCAGCATCTCCGCCCAGCTCAGCGCTGAGCAGGTGGCCGCCATGCTGCGGGAATGGTACGCAGACTGCGAACGCGTGCTGAAACCCCGCGGTGCCATCATTGACAAGTTCATTGGCGACGGCGTTTTCGCCTACTGGGTGGGGGACAGCATCGAAATCCGCCAGCAGGCCACGGAAGCGGCACGCCTGCTGAGCCGGCCTGAAGCCAGCGAATCTCCCGTGCGCAAGATGATGCGCGACGAGATGAACATGGAAGTCTATTGCCACATCGGCCTCAACATCGGCGAAGTCGCCCTGGGAGCCATGGGCCGCGGTGTCAACACCGCCGTGGGGGAGGCTGTGAACGTGACCTTCCGCATCGAGAGCCTGACCCGCAAGCTGCAGGTGCCTGTCCTCGCCGGAGCCTCCCTTCTGGACGGCTGGGAAGAAGGATTGCAGGATTACAAAAACGTCGGCATCCACCCGGTCAAAGGCCAGCCTGAGCCGGTGGAAGTGTACACCTTGGTGGAAAGCACACCGGCCTTGTAAGCCCGGCATCGGGGGAGGGGATCCAGGCGCAGCCCGATCTCCTTGCGGATCATTGCAAGATTTGGCAGGTTTACGGGTTTCATTTCTCCACCATGCCAGACCGCCGCTCCTTTCTGAAAAATGCCGCTCTTCTGGGCGGTTCCCTCGCCCTCAGCAGCACCCCGGCTTTCGCGGCCAAGCCACGCGCCAACAAGCTGTGCTTTTTCACCAAGCATCTACAGGGGCTGTCCTTTGATGACATCGCCAGTCTGGCGGCAGAACTGGGCATGGACGGTGTGGAGTCCCCGATCCGTCCGAAAGGCCATGTCGAACCCGGGGCCATCGAAACCGACCTACCCAAATTTGTGGAAGCCCTGAAAAAGCAGGGCTTGGAACTGACCATCATGACCTCCGGGATCAATGAAGTCAGCAAGGAGCAGAACACCGAAAAAGTGCTGCGCACCGCCGCCGCCCTGGGCGTGAAGCGCTACCGCATGAACTATTTTAAGTATGACCTGAACAAGCCCATCTGGCCGCAGTTGCAGAACCTCCGCCCCAAGATCAAGGACCTCGTCCAGCTGAGCTCGGAGATCGGCATCCAGCCCCTGTTTCAGAACCACTCTGGCAAGGACTATGTGGCCGCGCCGATCTGGGACATGTACTCCATCATGCGCGAGTACAAACCGGAGCAGTTTGCCTTCGTTTTCGACATTTTCCACGCCACGCTGGAAGGCGGGCTGGCCTGGCCGATGAATGCCAAGCTGACCGAGGACCACTGGGGCGCTGTCTATTTCAAAGATTTCCGCTGGGAAGGCAAAAAGGCGGAAGGCTGCCCGCTGGGCCAGGGCCAGGTGAGCCATGAATTCGCCAAGATGCTGGCCAAAAACGGTTTTGGCGGCCCCGTCTCCCTGCACGTCGAGTACTTGAAGGGTGACGCCAAGAATCCTGCGGTGCTCAAGGAGTTCCGCGAAGCCCACGTCCGTGACCTCAAGGTCCTGAAAGACTGGATGGGGTGGGCCTGAGCCACCCGCCACCCTGAGGCCGGAGGTTGCACTGCGCTGACCGCTGAGCCATAGGGAGGCGCGACACGCATGGGCAAGGCCTCCAAGAAGAAAAACCGGAAGAACACAGCGATGCAGAACATCAGCCACTGGCTGGTGTATGCGTTTTTTCGCTGCATTGAGGGCCTGCTCTGGCTGCTGCCGGTGGAGATGGTGTGGTACCTGGGCCGCATCATCGGCACCCTGGGCTTTTACCTCAGCGGGAAATACCGCCGGCTGGCGAAGCACAACCTGGAGATCGCTTTTGGACGGGAGAAATCCGCCCGCTGGATCCACCACACCGCCAAGGCGCATTTCCAATCGCTGTTTTCCAATGTGCTCTGCGGCTTCAAACTGCCGATGATGAGCCAGGCCGAGGTGGAAAAGCGGGTGGCCGTGGAGGGCATGCAGCATACGCATGATGCGATGGCGCAGGGCAAGCCCATCCTCTATCTGGTATGTCATCTGAGCTGCTGGGAAATCCTGACGCAGGTGCCCTCGCTTTTTGTCTTCGGCCGCAAACCGGCCACGGTTTACCAGCCACTGCGCAACCCGTACCTCAATGCCCTGCTGATCCGTCGGCGGCGCAAGCTGGGCTACACGCTTTTTGACCGCCAGGACGGGTTTACCGGGCCGATGAAACACATGAAGGAAGGCGGGTGCCTGGGGGTGCTGGTGGACCAGCACGCGGGCGACCACGGGGTGTGGGCACCATTTTTTGACCGGCTGGCCTCCACGACCCCCATCGCGGCGATGATGGCGCACCGCGCAAGGGGTGTTCTCATGCCGCTGGCGATCTACGATGATGGCCCGGGCCGCTGGCGCATGGTCTGCAGCCCACCGGTGGAGACGGGAGAAAAGCGGCAGACGGTGGAAGGTCTGACCACGGAAATGAACCGCCGGGTGGAGGAAATGGTCCGCCGCCAGCCCGAGAACTGGTTTTGGGTTCATAACCGCTGGAAGCTGCCAAAACCGCGCTTCCTTCTGCAGGAGTACAAACGCGGCATCGCCTTTCCGGAAGGCTATGACAGGGCTAAGCTGCAACCTTTTGAACTCCTGGTGCGCTCCCCCAACTGGCTGGGCGACGCCTGCATGGCCTTCCCCGCGGTACGCGCCATGAAGGCGGGCCGTCCGGACTGCAAAGTGACGGTCTTTGGCCCGGAAAAACTGCGCGAGTTGTGGGAATCCCAGCCCGAGGTGGACCGCTACATTGGCAAGGGAAACAAGGAAGGTCTGTTCAGCGTGGCAAAGCGCATCAAAGCCGCCGGGGTCAAATTTGATGCCGCCATTCTGCTGACCAACTCCACCCGCAGCACGCTGGAATTCTGGCTGGCAGGCATTCCCCGGCTGGTGGGTTACAAAGGATCCCTCCGTTCCAAACTGCTGACGCAGATCATCAAGGAGCCCAAAAAGACCGTGGGTCCGCCTCTCCACCACACCGTGCGGTATCTGCATGTGGCGGCTTCCTGCGGTGCTGACACTTCTCCCCAGCTGGCTGCCATCCAGGCAGAGGGCACACCCGCCGGGGTCAGTGCCGGACCGTCCAAAGCACCTGTCAAAATCGGCATCTGCGCGGGGGCGGAATATGGCCAGGCCAAACGCTGGCCGATGGACCGTTTCGCCGCGGTGATGCAGCAAATTTCCCAACAGCACCCGGAAGCCGAATGGACGTTTTATGGAGCCCCGGGCGAAGCTGCCATGGGGGAAGAACTCTCCCGGCTGGTGGGCAGCAAGGTGCGTCACACCAATCTGGTGGGCAAAACCCGGTTGTCCGAACTCATCGCCGAGCTGCGCTCCTGCCGCATGCTGGTGACCAATGACACCGGCACCATGCACCTGGCCGCAGCGCTGGGCACACCGACCGTCAGCATCTTCGGCTCCACCGAGCCTGTCCTGACCGGGCCCTTGGGACCGCAGCACACTGTCATCCGCCACCACGTGCCGTGCAGCCCCTGCTTCAAACGAGAGTGCCCCTTCGGCCACTACGAATGCATGACCAAGGTGACGCCTGAACAGGTGGCCGGAGCGGTGGAAGAAAAGTGGCTGGCCGCCGCCTGAAAAAAGCTGACGAAGGCTGCTTAAAAAATGAGGACTGGGCAGGCGGGTTCCTTATCCGCCTCTTGCCACCGGGCCAGTCCTCGCCAACTCTGAGGGCTGTACGAATGAGCCAGCCCTCCCCCACCCTGAAGAAGCTCCGCGCCGTCGCGCACCGGGTGCGCACGTGGCCTTTTCTCGGACGGTCCGCTTTTTCCCTGGCACTGCTGGTCATGCTGCTGCTCGCCACGCAGGGCCATCACCTGGACCATCCGCCAGAGGTGGCGGGTTATGAGGTGCAGGCTGGCAAACTGGTGGCCCAGCAAGGCGTGGGCCCGGCAGGCCCGGTGTTGAAAACCGTGAGCCTGCTGCTGCCCTACCTGGACACATGGATGCTGGTGGGCGGGGCGGTGTATCTTTTCATCCTGCTGCGGCAGTGGGGGAATCCCCCGAAACTGGTGTTCCCAACCTGGGTCGCCGGTTTGTCCGTCGCAGCCTGGGCCATCTGTTCCGACATCGCCCACCAGCTGGGGGCCATGCAAATGACCGAAATGGGCGAGCCGCTGGCCATGACCGCCTACTGGACAAAGATCGGCATGATCTACCTGGCCTGTATCTGCGTGCCGCTGCTGATCCACTACTATGTGCGGAGCGGGGCGCTGGACCGCTACACGCTGCGCACCTTCCTGGCACCGTTGGTGTTCTGCTTTGTCGCGTTCTGCTCCCTGTGGATCATCATGGACCTTCTGGACAACCTGAAGGAGTTCCAGGAGGCGAAGTCCGGCCTGGGGCGGGTGGTGAGGTTCTACTTCAGCGTGGTGCCGTTCATCTTCGTCTCCGTAATGCCGGCCTCGCTGCTGCTCGCGGTTCTCTACACGCTGACGAAGATGTCCCGTGCCAATGAGCTGGTGGCCATGCTGAGTGCGGGCCGCAGTGTGGGCCAGATTTTGCAGCCCATCTTCGTAGTGGCGCTGACCATCGCCACGATGAGCCTGGCCGCCAACTACTACTGGGCACCGCGTGCCGAAGGCAACCGTGAAGCGGTGATGCAAGCCCTGGGGGCGAAGCAGAAGGACTCCATCATGGCTTCGTCCGTGCTTCACCGGGATCCGGTCACCCGCCGCATTTGGTATGTTTCCACCCTGCCTTTCTCGCTGCGTGGGGAACGCATGCGCGGGGTGCAGGTGCGCGAACTGACACCAGCCGGACAAACAACGCGGGTCCTGCACGCGGACTCTGCCATGTGGTGGCCCGGCGGCCTATGGCGTTTCTACGATGGCAAGGAAGTCCTCTACAAAGACAACAAGCCTGTCGAGATCAAACCCTTCCCCAAAGATGCCGAAGGACGCGCCTCCCTGGAGACGCGGGCGTTTGAGGAGACTCCCTGGGGCATGGTCAGCTACGCCTTGCAGCCGGACTACATGGGTGTGCCGGAAATCGTGTCCTACCTGAAGGCGCACCCCAAGGACTCCAAAGAACGCCTGGCCCCTTTCCGCACCCACTACCATCACCGGTTTGCCCTGCCCTGGCAGAGCTTTGCCCTGGCGCTCGTGGCAGCCCCTCTGGGCATCGCCTACTCACGGCGTGGGGCCGTTGGTGGGATTGCAGGCTCCATCTTCATCTTCTTCGGCATCCTGTTCCTCAACAACCTCTGCCTGAACCTGGGCAAAGGCGGCCACGTACCGCCCTGGTTCGCCCCATGGATTCCGCATCTTTTGTTCGGCACCCTGGGTGTCATCCTCCTGCACTACCGCTCGCAGAACAAAGACCTTCCCCGGCTGTCGCTGGGCCTGTTCCGCAAGAAGAAAGCCCAGGTGGCACGCCCCCGGAATGCCAAGGCCGCTGCCTGATCCCATGCCAGACCGCTCTTCGTCCCGATGATCCAGAACTGGTCCATCCGCTCCCGCGCCCACCAGTGTGCGCTGTCCGGCCGCGCCTTCACGGAAGGAGAGGTCTTTCACACCGCGATTTACTTCGACCCTGAAACCGGCGGCTACCTGCGGCGTGATGTCGGCCTGGACTCCTGGAAAGAGGAGCTCAAGGAGCGCACACCCATCGCCTACTGGCGCACCACCTACACCCCCAATCTGGTCGAACCCAAACCGGAGGTGACCACCAAGGAAAGCGCCATGGCCCTGCTGCAACGGTTCGTCGAAGAGAACGAGCCGCACACCGAGGACGCGCGCTACATCCTGGCCCTGATGCTGGAACGCAAACGCATCTTGTCCCCCACCGCCAGCAAGGAGACGGAGCAAGGCAAGATGCTCTTCTACGAGAACAAGAAGACCAGTGAAGTCTTCATGATCCGCGACCCCGAACTGAAGCTGGATGAGCTGGCCCAGATGCAAGATGAAGTGGCGATGCTGCTGGGGTTTGGCGGGCCGGGAGCCGAGGCGGCCAAAAGCGTGGGCATGAAATTTGGCATGGACGGCAAGCTGCAAAAGGCTGATGAACCGGCCCCATCTCCGCCAACCGAAGTTTCAGAGAAAGAGGAGCCCGTGAACTCGCCGGAAGAGGCCGAAGCAGCCGGTGCGGATGAAATACAGGAAGAAACTGCAGCCTCTGCCGAGAACACGGAAGCACCCGACAAGCCGCGAGCAGAGGAAGAGTAGAGCCCTTCCGCCGCCCCCATCATCCATGAGGGCTGGAAGACAGGGAACGTGCCTGTTTCCGCTCTATGGATTCGTGGTGGTTGCGCCCGCAGGTGAGGACGAAGGCGGTGAGTCTTTGACAACCTCGCCACCTTTGAGATTGCCCACCAGACGGTCAATTCCGCTGCTGGCAAAGGAGCTTGGCGGGTAAAGACGGCGTGCCTTGAGATACCAGGCGATGGCCGAGCCGGTCTGCTTGCGCTCCTCATGCTGTTTGGCCTTCTGGATCGCACTGACAAACTCGCTGGCCTTGACGCTGAGTTCCGAACGCAGGCGGGTGATTTCGGGATCGTCCGGGAACTTCTGATACTCGCGCTCCACGGCTTCCCAGGCACCGAAGCTGTTGCCCTGGGTGGCGGATTCTCCGGCTGCATGCACCACCAGGTTCACCTGGTTCATGTCCTGCAGCACCTTTTTGAGCTGGTCCTGCCGCACGGGATCATTCAGTGCCGCTGCGAGGAAGCGCGCCTGGTCATTGAACACCTGGCGGTAGTTGCGCTGGCTGAGCAGGCGGTCCAGGTCCTGAAGTGCCTGGGCCTGGATGTCGCTGTTTTGGCCGATGAGGTTGGAAACCTCCCGCAGCTTGGGATTGGTGGGCCAGATTTCCGCCGCGCCTTTAAGTTCCAGGGCCACGGTGGTCTGGTCTCCTTTCACTGCGGCCGCGCGCGCTGCTGTCAGGCGCATGTCACTGAGCGTGCGTGCGGTTTCGATGGCGGCCAGAGGTTTGGAAAAATCAAAGTCGCTGGAATTCTGGCGGAGCTTTTTCACCAGCTCTTCGGCGAGGCCAAAGTCGCGCATTTCCAGCGCGTTGATGAGCTGGTTGCCACCGCGCACGTAGTCCAGAATCTTCAGCTTGGTCACCATGGGCAGGCGGCGGATGCGTGGCAGGTACTCGCCGATGGCATAGGCCTCCATGAGGCGCTTGCTGGCACTGTCATAGTCCTGGCGCAGCACCAGCTGCTCAAAGGCGATCACGGCCTCGTCCACGCCTCGGATGGCCTCCGCCGCGAAGCCGTCAATGGCACTCACCGTGGGCGGCACGCCCAGGCTGGCGGAGAAGGCCTTTTTGAGATCCGAGTTGTCGTCCAGTTGCAGGACGCTGTCGCCATCCCGGAACATATGGGGGTACAGACGGCAGGCGATGATGGCGTGTTCAAACCGACGCTGGATGAACAGCTGGACCAGGAGGGCCTGGAACTGTACCTTGCCCGTCACTTCCGAGAGGCCGATGGCAGTCTCATTGAGCTTCATGCGGGCCTCGATTTCGACAATGCTCTTGATGTAACCGGAAACACGTCCCGTCTGCTGCGCGCCAGATGACCCCGATGTGGCGTTGGACTTCGCCGAACCACCGGTGGTCTTGGTGGTGGCGGAGGCGATGCCGCGCTCCGTGTTCCACTCCAGTTCCTTGCGGCGGGTCACCATCGCATCATTGGCCTTGCGGAGG
The DNA here is from genome assembly GCA_036405615.1 of Prosthecobacter sp. Taxonomy (GTDB): domain Bacteria; phylum Verrucomicrobiota; class Verrucomicrobiia; order Verrucomicrobiales; family Verrucomicrobiaceae; genus Prosthecobacter. The sequence continues at coordinate 23,351 of DASWXG010000523.1, forward strand.
TTGTTGACCTTGCGCTGGGACAGCCAGACATCCCACACGCTGTTGGCGATGGTGTTGCAAATGCCCGCATCAATGCCAAAAGCCCCGGCTTCCGGCAGCATGGCAAAGGCCTTGGAGACGTCCGGCCCGCCCTGGCGGGTGGGCGCCAGAAGCTGGGTGATCTCCGCCATGACATCTCGGTAGGCCTGGTCGTCACCACTGGTGGCTTCCGGCGTGGCGAGATAGATTTCAAACTTGGCGCGGGTCAGCCGGTTGTTGGTGACATTCCACATCTTGCCGTCCCAGCTCACCGTTTCGCTGCCGCCGTCCACGTGCGGCACCAGACCGCCAAAAATGGATTCTTTAGACTGGCTGCTGGCCGCTGCCGCCGGGGTGGCTGCGGGAGCTGCCGCCGGTGCCTGGGTGGGCGCGGGCAACACCTGGGACCACAAACACCCTGGAAGGATCAGCGAGGCCGCAAAGACAAACTTCGGAGAGATCATAGGAGTGGGGCGAAATCAGGCTTTCAGGAGTTGCAGCACCTCAAGGACACCGGTTTCCAACACGCGGACTTTGAAGATGTAGCGCTGGCCGCGCTGAATGTTGGTTTCCAGGCCGGCCGGAACCCACACGGGAACATAGGTCCCGCCTTCGGTGACCATCACGCTGAAAAGGCGGCCGTCGGAGGCCTGCCAGTTTTTGTCGAGCCGGTCATCCACCGTTCCTTCCACACGATACGTGTTACCGCTGAGGGCGGTGGAGCTTTCCAGATACTCTTCCGCGCTCAAGGCGGTGATGCCCGTCAGAGGATCGGTGGAGCGGTTCAGCAAGGCGTAACCGCCCCCGATGGCCGCCCCAAGCAGCAGGAGAAGACCGATGAGATGCACGGGTTTGAGTCCGGATTGAGCGCGGCGGGCCATAGGGAATTGCTTGCAAGTCTAGCGGGGCGGCCCTACCCCGGCAACCACCGGGACTGTTTCTTGCTTCTTTTTCCAAACAGGCATCAGATGAGCGCCGCAATGGGAGTTCCACGCTTCGCTCCGGTGCCGCCATAGATGTTAAAGTTGCCGCCGCCCGTACCTGCCGGGATGCTCTCGGCAGGCGGGATGCCCAGCAGCGCGCCGAGAGTGGCGTGGAAATCCAGCACCGTCACAGGATTCTCCGCCACGCGGGTGCCGGTCTCATCCGTCTTGCCATAGGCCTGGCCGCCTTTGACATTGCCACCGGCGATGAAGGACGAGAAGGCCAGCGGGTGATGATCGCGACCGGTGCCGCTGAGCTTGGGCGAACGTCCAAACTCCGTCGTCAGCACCACGAGCGTGCTGTCCAGCAGGCCGCGGGATTGCAGGTCTTTGAGCAGCGTGCTCACGGCCCTGTCCACCTGCTCGGACAAACGTTGCACCTGGGTGAAATTGTCCTGGTGGGTGTCCCAGCCGCCGAGTTCCACCTCCACAAACTTGGTCCCGCGCTCCACCAGCCGGCGGGCCAGCAGGACGCCCTGTCCAAACGGATCCTGGCCGTAGTCGCCGACCACACTGCCGTTCTCCTGAGACAGGTCAAAGGCATCCAGATCTTTGCTGGTCATCAGCCGGACAGCATCGGCATAGACATCCGAATGGGCCTTCACCTCGGCCATAGGATAGCGTTGCAAAAACTGCTGGTCCAGCCGGGCGGCAAGGCTGCTGCGCTTGCGCAGGGAGGTCATGGAGTCGCCCTGCTGGAGACGGGTGTGCTCCAGGCCCTTGGAAGCGTCTTCCACCGGCACCGGCGCATAGCGTGCATCCATGAAACCGGCACCGGGATGGCCAGCAAGATCACCTAACCGGATGTATGGAGGAAGACTGGAATGGCCCTGGGTCACCTGCCGGGCCACCCAGGCCCCCAGCGCAGGATGGCGGATGGAAGGCGATGTCTCATAACCTGTGAGCACCTTGTAGGTGCCTGCTTCATGAGCCCCCTGGGTATGAGTCATGGAACGGACCACCGCCATCTTGGGTGCATGGTCGGCCAGGCGCGGGAAGTAACCGGAAAACCGCACATCCGCCGCCTTGGTGCTGAGGGTGGTCACCGGCCCCTGGTAGCCTGCAGGCGCGTCCGGCTTGGTATCAAAGGTGTCCAGGTGGCTCATGCCGCCACGCATGTACAGGTAGATGACATGGGAGGCATGCTTCGGCGCACTGGTCTCCAGGGCAGAAACCAGGGACGACGGGGGCACGAGGCCGACGCCCAGGCAGGTTTTGGCCAGACGCGACACAAACTGGCGGCGCGAGATTTCATCCAGGCGGTTCAGGGCAGTCTTCATGGCGGTCGTCTAACTTACTTTTGGAAAACAAACTCAGCGGTGGAGAGCAGGGTGCGGGCGAGGGCCTTGGGATTGCGGGCTTCGCCCAGGATCTCCAGACACACTTCCAGTTCGGCAGGAGAAGGATCACGGGTCAGCACAGCCATGAACGCGCCACGCGCCACATCACGGGCGTTGTTCAAACCCCGTAGGCTTTCGGAAAGCGGGCTGCCGGAGCGGGCGACATGATCAAAAAAATCGCTGTTCAGCATCAGCAGGGCCTGCGGCACGGTGGAGGCGCTCCAGGCATCGCCCATGAAGTCGCGCCCGCCCTGACCGAACATGCGCAGAAAGTGCCCGGGAGGGGCCGGTTGCGGAAGCTCGGAAGCGCGCTCCAGCCCGCCTCCGGCAAACTCCTGTGCCATGTCACCCCGCACGCGCGCGCGCCGTTGCTCCCCCTTCATGCTGCGCTCCTCCTCCGTGACCATCTGCCGGGCGGCACGGGTGACATCACTGGTTTTCTCTGCTGCGGTTGCAGCTTCCAGCTTGGAGACACCGGGAGGGTCAAAATCCAGATTCACATCCAGATCCTTCACAGCCAGCGCCATCATGGAATCCCACACCTGTTCGGAGGTCAGCCTGCGGATCACCGGGCCAGGGAAACGGTAAGCCACACTCGCCTCAGCAGGCGGCAGACCGGCCTCCTGCTGGTAGGCCTTGGTCAGACACAGGATGCGCAGGATCTGCCGGACATCGTAGCCGGACTCACGGACAACGTGCACCAGATACTGGGCCAGATCCGGATTGTCGCAGTCGGCAATCTCCCGCACATGATCCACCGGTCCGGCAAAAGGCAGGCCGAACAGCTTGGCCCAAAGGCGGTTGGCGAGGGTAAGGTTGAAACGGGTGTTCTCGGCGGAAGTCACCCAGGCGGCGAGAGTATCTGCCGCGCGCGTCTCTCCCGGAGGTGTCTGGCCGTAGAGCACGGCAGCGGGCAGCAGGTCACCGGGTTTTGCGTCCGGGTATTGATAGTCTGCGGGCAGTTCGGCAGGACGGCCCTCGCCATTGGTCACACCGGCTCCGCCTGCGGCCCGTTGCAGGGCGAGAATGGCCTCGCTGATCCGCTCATACCGGGCGCGGCGGGCGGGGTCCAGACGGTTCATGGCCAGGGAGTCATAGCGTTCGGCAGCCTTGCGCACCGCTTCGCCTTGCACCTGGCCGACTGAAGAATCCGTGGTCGCCGTCTGGATGCCGGAGGTCCAGGCCAGGAACTGGTGATAGTCCTTCCGGGTCCAGCGGTCATAAGGATGGTCATGGCATTGGGCGCAGGAAATTTGCGCGCCTAAAAACAGCGTGGCAGTGCTCTCGATGTTGGCCGCGCGGTTGGCCCCGTCCCGCAGGTAATAACCGGCAGCCGGTGCACGCCAGCCATACCCTTCCGGGCTGATGAGCTCCCGGGCCCACTGGTCATACGGTTTGTTATCCCGGACACTCTGCTTGATCCAGGCCAGATAAAAGTCCCCCTTCACGCCTTCGGCCAGATCGTCCCGGGCACGGAGCAGGCCGCACCAGTAGTTGAACATGTGGCTGACGTGCCCGTTCGACGCCAGCAGCGCATCCACCAACCGGGCCTTTTTTCCAGGCTTGCCGTCCGTCAAAAACTGCCTCGCCTCTGTCATGGTGGGGATGCGGCCCACGAGGTCCAGATACACCCGGCGTATCCAGACACTGTCGCTGGCCAGCGGCCTCGGCTCCTGGCCGTTTTTAGCAAGGTCCACCACCAGAAGTTCATCCACGCGCCGTGCGACCTCCTCCGCATGAGCAATATTCACGGCCTCGGCCTGCGTTGAAATGTGCACCTGGCGTGCGCGCTCCGAGGTCCAGGCACCAAAGGCAGCCCCTTCCTCCAGCCAGCGGCGGACGGTGTCCTTTTCCTCCGGTGTCAGCGGCGGCGCCTCTCCTTCCGGTGGCATGACATCGTCATGCCCGGCAGGCAAATTTAGCGAGCGGTAGAGAGTGCTGCGTTCCGGCTTGTGCGGAAAAACCAGACTGTCCGTTTTGCTCTTTTCCCGGATGCTTTCCAGGTCATCCAGGCGGATGCCGCCCTTCGGTTTTTTGAGATCTCCGCTGTGGCATTCAAAACAGGAGCGGCGCAAGAGCGGCAGCACCTGCGTTTCAAAATCCACCTTCGCAGGTGCAGGTGGATTGACGGGATTCGACGAGACTTCAGGCCCGGGAATCGAACTGAGTTTGAGGGGCGCAGGAAGCAACGCCTCCACTTGGGTAACCACCGTTTTGACCGG
>DASWXG010000524.1:0-5932 GCA_036405615.1 Prosthecobacter sp.
ATGCGGTGGATATGAACCCGCGTCAGAATGCCCTGCTGCAACTCAAGACCGCTCTCATCCGCCTGGGCCATTTTGAGGATCTGTTCCGGATTTTTGGCGAAGGCTCCCACCCGCAGTTCAGAGAAGTCCTGGCTACCGTCAAAGAGCATCTGTCTCCGTATGCAGCCCGCTACTGGGAAGCCAAACACTACTACTTCCAGAGCTCACCGCTGAACCCCTCCTTCTACTACCGGGGCACAGCCGGGCAGATGGCCTGGATTGCCCTGCAAACCTTCCAGCACAGTCCAAGAGTGAAGGATTACGTGGAGGCAGTTCTTCATGCGACCACTCTGGAGCAGCAGCGGTTGCTCTATGAGCACGTAAAACCCGCCCTTTGGAACAAACTGGTCTCCTGGCTGGTCCGGCAGCCGATGGCGATGGCCATGCTGGGTGTGCCGCGTGCGCAGATACGCCTTATCGAAACCCAGTTTGCAGGAGGACTTACCGGGTTCATCCAGTCAAAGCTGGCCCACGTGCTGACCGAGGTTCCCTTTCAGGACAACTACTTCTGGCGAGTCTATCTCACCGGTCACTACACCCGGACCTGCTGCCCCGGTTATCTGAAGGAGGAAAACCAGGCGCTGCTCCGCGCCAACCACACCCGTCTGACCACCCACAGCACCACGGTGGCGAACTTCCTGCGTGAACATCCCGGCAGGTATTCGCACTACGTCCTGTTAGACCACCAGGACTGGCTGGCAGCCCACCGCCCGGCGGCCCTCGCGGAGGAGTGGCAGCTCATCCTGGAAAACAGCCGTCCGGGCACGCGCATCCTCATGCGCTCCGCCAGCCCAGTCATTGATTTTATCCCGGACTTCGCGCTGGCGCGTCTTCGGGTGGATCAAACTCTGGCCGACAGCCTGCACCCGCTGGACCGTGTGGGCACCTATGGCTGCACCCTTCTGGCAGATGTCATCTCATGAGCACGCCCCAGCCTAACCAACAGTCGCTCAGCAGCTACTACCGCTGGCACGCCCACATCTACGATCTCACCCGCTGGGCATTTCTTTTTGGCAGGCGAAAACTGATTCATCTGGCGGCGCAGCTCTCCAAGCCTACCCGCATCCTTGAAATCGGGTGCGGCACGGGCAAGAACCTGGTGGAACTGGCCCGGGTCTTTCCTCAGGCGAGCATTGTCGGGCTGGACCTGTCCCTGGACATGCTGAATCAGGCCCGGCCCAAGCTGGAGACGTTTGGCAGCCGCGTACAACTGCTGCACCAGGCCTACGAAGCCCCCGTGGCTCCTTCCCCCCATGGGTTTGACCTCATCGTTTTCAGCTATTCACTGTCAATGATCAATCCGGGCTACGACGAAGTCATCCGCCTTTGCAAGGACGATCTCCGGCCGGGAGGCATCGTCGCCGTGGTGGACTTTCACAGTTCGCGCTGGCCGTGGTTCCGCCAGTGGATGGGAGTCAATCACGTCCGCATGGAAGGGCAGGTTCTGGAGGGCTTGGAGAAGCACTTCGCCCCCCTGACCAGCCTTACCCGCAAAGGCTATGGCGATCTCTGGCGCTATCTGCTTTTCGCGGGGCAAAAACGCTGATCTCTTCGCTGGGGCTAGACACCCACAGACAGTCTCAGCACCTCCAGCGCACGCTGGACATCCGCCCGGGTGTTGTATCCGTGCACGGCCAGGCGGATACGCCCCGCGTTGTGCATGACATGCACCTCCGCTTTCTCCAGCGCTGCGTGGATCTCTCCACTGCGCTCATGCATAAAAGCGATGATGCCTGTGGGCAGCTCTGCATTCAGAGGGCACATGGGTTTCAAACCGGCGGCAACCACACCTTCATAAAGCTCCCTGACCAGCGGGTCGGCATGGGCTGAAATGGCCGCTACGCCAACACTGTCCACATACCTCAAAGCGGCATTCAACGCATAAAGCGCCGCGAAATTTGGCATGCCGACCGAGAAGCTCAGCGCGCCGTTCTTGGTCACCGCCCGTTCGAAACGGTCGGCATCAAAGGCATTGCTGAGGTGATACCAGCCTCCCGCGTGAGTGGTCAGCCGCCGGGCATTTTCCTTCGGCACGCCAATGATGCATCCACCATGCACCCCCAATGTCCATTTGTGGGTGCTGCTGATGAGGATGTCCGCTCCCGGACAGGTCAGTTCCACACGCCCGAGAGCCTGGGTGACATCCACAGAAATCAAGGCCTGGGGAGCCAGTCTTCGCACCGCTTCATGGAAAGCTGTCCAGGCGATGCGGTGCCCGTTGAAAAAGCTCACCAGAGACACTTGGACCAGCTTCGTGCTGGCATTCAGCAACGGTTCCAGGTCCTCTGTTTTCAACTCCCCCTCAGCAGCTTTCCAGAGCCGGACCGTCGGGGGATGCACCGCCCTCAGCCAGGGGGTGGCCCCGGCTGGAAAATCCAGATCTGTCACCACCACCTCATCTCCAGATCCCAGATTCAGCGCACTGGCCAGGAGGTTGTAAGCTTCGGAACTGCAGGAACAGAACGCCACTTCTTCCGATGCCAGCCCCAGCATGCGGGCGCTGATTTCGCGGCAGTTTTCCACCGCGGCAAAGTGCCCTTCCCGGCCCCGCATCCCGCGCGACTTGTCCCGCCAGTAGGCCTCCAGGGCCACGCCGACGCAAAGAGGTGGGATGCTTTCGGCAGCCGTGTTCAGATACGTGATGCCTTTCAGTGTGGGGAAATCGCGAAGCCGGGAGGAGTCTGTGAGCATGGGCAGACACATACAACGCAGCATCTGGGCCGCTGCAATCAGCCGAGATTCCGCCGCTCCCGCACAGACCCTGGCTTGAAGTTCCTGTCTGTGCGTGTGACATACCCTGTCAGCATGGAAACCACGGAGGCCATTCTCATCGGACGCACCCGCTACTCAGAGACGACCCTGATCGTCCACTGGTGCAGCGCGGACCTGGGCCTCTTCAGGACCATCGCCAAAGGGGCATTGCGCCCGAAGTCCCCCTTTGCCGGTCTGCTGGATCTCTTTGTCGAAGCCGACATCGGCTTCACCCATGGCCGCAACAGCGACCTGCACACCTTGTTTGAAGCCCGCTGGCGAAATCCCCGGCTGGGTTTGCGCAGCAGCTACGGCCGTGTTCTGGCCGCCACCTACCTGGTAAAACTCGTCACGCTGGTGGTGGAACCGCATGCCCCCATCCCCGCCATTCACGAACTGCTGACCAAGGCGCTGGACTACCTGAACGATCACGACCCAAGCCGGGCTTTGGTGGAGAGATTTGAAATGCGCTTGGCGGAAGATCTCGGCCTCGGCGGAGAAAACGCCATGGGGGGCGGACAGGCGGCCCATGCCATCGAAGACAGCTTTCACAGACGGTTGCCAGTCCAGCGCAAACAGGTCATGGACTGGATTGGGCAACGCCCGGCCTGAATCCCCCGTATCTTCTGCTGCCCATGATCTATCTCGACGCCAACGCCACCACCCCGCCCGACCCGGAAGTGGTGGAAGCCATGCTGCCTTATCTGACCCGGCAGTACGGGAATCCCTCCTCCTCCCACGCAGCAGGGCGCGCCGCCAGGAAAGCGGTCGAGCGGGCACGTGAACAAGTGGCCGGGTTGCTGAACGCGGCCCCTCAGGAAATCCTCTTCACCAGCAGCGGTACTGAAAGCATTAACAGCGTGCATTTCTCCGCCCGCCAGACCTGGCCTGACAAAACTCTGCTGCTGATCAGCGCCACAGAACACCCGGCTGTGCTGGAATCTGCCGCACGCTGGCGCGCCCAGGGCGGTGTGGTCAAGACAGTGCCAGTGGATCGCAATGGGGTCCTGGATATGGGAGCCTACCAGGAAATGCTGGATCCCGGGAACACAGCCCTGGTCTCCATTCTTTGGGCCAACAATGAAACTGGTGTCATCCAGCCCATGGCCGAGATTCTGGATCTCGCCCACGCAGCAGGCGCTTCCGTGCATGCAGACGCCGTCCAAATAGCAGGCAAGTGCCCCGTGAATGTCGCCGAAGTGCCCGTGGACTATCTCAGCATCGGGGGACACAAGATGCACGCGCCCAAGGGGGTCGGTGCCCTGTTTGTCAGCCAGAGGACACGCTTCATCCCCTTCCTCGTCGGGGGTGGACAAGAAGCAGGCCGCCGCAGCAGCACAGAGAACGTCCCTGGTGCTGTGGCCCTGGGCAAAGCGGCAGAACTGGCTCCGCAAAGCATGGCATCGCTAAAGCCGCTGCAAACCCTGTTTGAAACCGAATTGAGCTCACTTCTGCCAGACATCGAAATCCATGGCCGAGAAGCAACCCGCCTGCCGAACACATCTTCGGTTAGCTTTCCCGGAATTGATGGAGCTGCCCTGATGATCCGCCTGGATCAGAAAGGCATTGCCTGCTCCGGCGGCTCTGCCTGCCACACAGCATCTCTGCACCCCTCTCATGTTCTGGAAGCCATGGGCTATGATGCGGCCCATGCCTCCAGCACGCTCCGGTTTTCTCTTTCCAAGATGAATACCGGAGCGGAACTGCACGAAGCCGTGGCGACGATCGCCGCAGCCGTCCGGCACATCCGGGCTCAAAGCGACCCGTCTGTCTTGGTCAGCATCTCCTGACACAGAGACTCAGCTCATTTGCTGTTCACAAAGAACAGGAACAAGACCAGCAGGACGAGCACGACCGCGATGGTGATCTTCACCCAGCTCAGCGGGTACTCGCCCGTGATCTTGCCCGTGACACCATTCACCGCCACCTGGTAGTTTTTGGTGCCGTAGGTGTAGGTCAGCAGCCAGACAGGCAGAAGCACATGCTTGAAGGTTTGGTCGCTGTACTGGGGGGAAATCTGGAGATTGCGTTGCGTATCCCCCGGAACTTCGCGGGAACAGGCGTTGCGAAGGATGGCATCCATGCGCTGGCGCGATGATTCGGCGGATTGGATGAGATCAATCTGATACTGCTCCACTACCCAGCCGGAAAGGTAGCCGGGATCATACGGCACCAGGTCGGTGGTGGTGGGGTAAGGCTCCAGCCCGCCCAGCAGTTCGGGATGAACACCGCGTGAAGCCGGGACGAGGACATCGTCGAAGTTTTCGCTCACGTGACCGCTGGCATATTCCCAGCGCACCTGGCGCTGCTGCCTTCCCTGGCTGTCACGGGTGTAATAGTAGTGACCGGCTTCGGCTTCCCAGGGGCATTCGGCATGTGCGTCAAAGGTCCAGTAAGGCAGATACAGCCCGTGCAGAGTATCTGTGAGGGCCTTGTCATTCAGATTGCTGCGGGCCCAGAAGTGACTGCCGTACCAGCGGCGGATGTCCTCGCGCACCCGGGTTTCCGGAATCTTGAACGGCAGCAAACTTCCGGGCCGGATGGGGGCCTGAATGTCGTCCACATTGAGCAGCGAGGAAGAGCCGCAAAAGTCGCAGCGTTGCGCCACGCGCTTTTCGTCAAAGACCGAGATGGCCTGACAGCTCTGGCAACGAACCGTTTTCCGCTGGGCGGCCCAGCCACGCTGGTCCTCGGGGATAGAGCGGAGAGCGACCACAAGATCGTTCTCTTCAATCAGCGACCCGTCAGCTTTCAATTCAGCCGGTGAAACCGTGCCGCAGTAGGGACAGACCAGCGCTTTCTTGGCCGGTGTCCAGACGGCCTCGCCTCCGCAGCCGGGGCAGGCAAATTTGCTGAGGGCTTTGACTTCTGACATGCCCTCCAAGGTGGCCTGAAGCCAGGCCACGATGCAAGCAGAATGAGTGTTTCAAAACTCAGACAAACCAGAAGAACAGGATGGCGACGGCAGTCGGCATCAAGGCCCCAGCCAGCAGGCCCAGAGGGCTGATGCCGCCGCCAAAGGCCCTGGCGTTCTGCAAAATGCCCACCCCAGCAGGGTTGGGCGCGTTGGCGATCACCGTCAGTCCGCCCCCGGTGACCGCGCCTGCCACAAGGGCGTACTTTAACTCATCGCTGATGCCCT
>DASWXG010000525.1:0-5303 GCA_036405615.1 Prosthecobacter sp.
CCTGCCCTTCCTGACCGGAGACCGGCAGAAGACCTTGATCGAAAAAGACGGCCGGGCGCTCTACAGCGATTCCCACCATCTTTCCGCCACCGGTGCCCAACTGCTCGCGTCGTTGTTCGCGCCCCTGTTTTCAGACACCAGTGGCACTGCGGCCAAAGCCCAGTAACCACACTGCGGCTGCCTACAAATAGAGCGTCGTTCCAGGCGGCACTGTCTGGCCTCTGGGAGTCTTCGAGCGCCGGCCACCACCAGGGCCCGGCCAGTTGTGTGAACGCGAGCTTTTGCGCGTCTCGGGTTTCTTCACGTTGCCCGTCACCCCTGCGGGTCGGGTAACCGGAGGCTCATATTCGGCAAGAGATGCGTTGCCCACGATCTGGACGGGAGTTCCATGCGGAGTGGCATGGTAAAAGGCTGCTGCCATGTGCGATGGAAGGCGGATGCAACCATGGGAGGCTGGATAACCCGGAAGATACCCCTCATGCATGCCGATCGCGCCGACAACCCGCATGAAGTAGTTCATCTTCGCTCCGACAAAACGTGTTCCAGCCGGGCGGGAGTCCTTCCGCACATCCACATCTTCCATCACCACGTTGCCTTCAGCATCCACATAGCTGCCATACAGGGAGGAACGGTGGTCGATGTCTTTTTCCGAGATCTTGAAACGGCCTGTCACCGTCGAATGGCTCTCCCGTCCGGAGGAAATCGGCGAAACACCCACCAGTTTTTCACCCTTGTAGTAACGGATGCGCTGGGCGCTGAGATCAATCACCAGACGGGGGCTGCCCGCCACCTTGTCGCCGATCCAAAATGTATCATCCTTCCGGGCGGGAGCCGCCGTTTCCGGCATTTGTTTGGATGCGGATGAGCAGCTGCTCAGCAGCAGCCCCAAGGCCATGAAAGCCAGGGCCGAACGGACGTGAGATGAAAAGACGGTCATTGCGGGAGAAACACATGAAAAAACGACCCTTGCCGGTTTGTCGAGGCTGGATTTTCAGGACCGTTGCGACTTATCCTTCGCAGGAGGCCGGACAAATGCGTTCACGCCCGGCAAAAACAGGCCCTCACCCCACGTTCTAACCGCATGTTCTCCACACGGCGTCATTTCCTCCAGAGCACGGGCTGTGGTTTTGGCTATCTCGCCGCCTCGGCGCTGGCACAGCGGCAGGCATGGTCTGCGGAAAAGGCGGCAGCAGCTTTGCATCCTCACCATGCACCTAAGGTCAAACGGGTGATTTTTCTGTTCATGCAGGGTGGAGTCAGCCAGGTGGACTCGTTTGACCACAAACCCAGGCTCTTCAAAGAAGATCAGAAGATCATCGACATTGCCGATCCGCGCACCGTCGCCAAAACCGGCAAAGGTTCCCCCCAGCGCCTGAAACGCCCCTTGTGGGAATTCTCCCAGCATGGTGAATCCGGCCGCTGGGCCTCCTCTCTTTTCCCTCACATCAACCGCCATGTGGATGACCTTTGCTTCCTGCATGGCATGCACACCGAAGGGGTGGCTCACGGACCTGCGACACTGTTTCTGCACACCGGCACCACCAGCTTCATCCGCCCCAGCATGGGGGCCTGGGTCATGTACGGTCTGGGGGCCGAGAATGAAAACCTGCCAGGGTTTGTCACCATCAGCCCCAGCCTTGGCAACGGAGGGCCGCGCAATTATGGCAATGCTTTTCTGCCCGCCCTCTATCAGGGAACTCCACTGGGACGCAGCGGCCTGCCAAGCAAGGAAGCCACCATCAAAAATCTGGTCAACAAAACCTGGACGCCGGAGCAGCAACGCCGCCAGCATGAGCTGCTGGGCGCGCTGAATGCCGAACAAGCACGCCCGGGTGACCATGAAATCGAGGCCGTGATTCAAAGTTACGAACTTGCCTGGCGTATGCAAAACCGCGCGCCGGATGCTCTCGACCTCGCCCAGGAATCGCAAAGCACCTTCGATCTCTACGGCATCGGCGACAAGGTCACCGACAACTTCGGCCGCCAGTGTCTCACCGCCCGCCGTCTGGCCGAACAAGGCGTGCGGTACATCCAGGTCAATTACGGCGACAACTCCAACAACCCCGCCTGGGACCAGCACAGCAATCTTCCCAAACACGGCGACCACGCCGCTGCCGTGGACAAACCCATCGCCGGCCTGCTGACCGATCTCAAGCAGCGCGGGCTCCTGGAAGACACGCTGGTGTGGTGGGGCGGTGAATTCGGCCGCACTCCCTATGCCGAACGCAACGGCACCGGCCGCGATCACAACCCGGGCGGTTTCACCGTCTGGCTTGCGGGCGGCGGCGTAAAAGCCGGCTTCGCACACGGGGCCACAGATGACATCGGCTTCCAGGCGGTGGAGGGCAAGGTGCACATGCACGACCTGCACGCCACCGTGCTTCATTTGTTAGGCCTCGACCACGAAAGGCTCACCTTCCGCCACGCCGGGCGTGACTTCCGCCTGACCGACGTTCACGGTCATGTGGTGAAGGAAATTCTGGCCTGACAGCCGCAGCCTCAGGCGAGCGCCGTCAGCAGCTTGCCATGGATGCCGTCAAAGCCGCCATTGCTGAAGATCACAATCACATCTCCTGCCCGGGTTTCCGCTTTGAGGCGGCGGACGATGGCATCCGTGTCCGGCTCGTGGAAGCAGGCCTTGCCGGCAGACTTCACACTCTCCGCCACCTTTTCGGGATCCAGACGTTCCGCCGCAGGCACCTTCTCCGGATTCGCCACGGCGGCGATCACCGAGCCGTCCGCCTCCTTCAGGGCCTCGATCAGCTCGTTCTGCAGCACATTGCGGCGGCTGGTGTTGGAGCGCGGCTCAAACACAGCCCACAGACGCTGGCCCGGGTATTTCTGACGCAGGCCGCGCAGGGTTTCCTTGAGCGCTGTCGGGTGGTGGCCAAAGTCATCCATCACGGTCACACCACCGGCCACACCGCGCACCTGCTGGCGGCGGCGGATGCCTTTGAAACTTTCCAGACCGGCGCGGATTTCGTCATCAGACAGACCGGCATGCCGGGCCGCACAGACACACATGGCCGCGTTGCGGACATTGAACTCGCCAATCATCGGCACACTGAACGGCACACCGTTAATCTCAAAGGCAGTGCCTTCCGGAGATGCCTCCGTGATGCGGATGCGCTCGCAGCAGCCTTCTCCCAGCCCCACGGTCTTCACCGGCGCATAGCTTTTCAGCGACAGGCAGTTGCGGTCGTCTCCGTTCAGCAGCACCAGGCCGTTGCGCGGCACGCTGTTGAGCAGGCGCTGAAAGGTCAGCAGGATGGCGGCGAGATCCGGGAAGATGTCGGCGTGGTCAAACTCAATGTTATTCACCACCGCGCACTCCGGCAGGTAGTGGAGAAACTTGGAACGCTTGTCGAAGTAGGCAGTGTCGTATTCGTCCCCCTCGATCACAAAAAGATCGCTGTGGTTGAAACGTGCACCGCTGGTGAAATTCTCCGGCACACCGCCGATCATGAAGCCCGGGTTTCTCCCCGCACTCTCAAAGATCCACGCCAGCATGGTCGTGGTCGTGGTCTTGCCATGGGTGCCGCTGATGACAAAGCTGCGCTTGCCCTGGATCACCTCCCGTTTCAAAAGCTCCGCCATGGACACATAGGGCAGCTTTCGCTCCAGCAGAGTTTCCAGTTCTTCATTGCCGCGCGAAATCGCATTGCCCACCACATACACATCTGCTGCCGGGGGCAGGTTTTCCGCACGGTAGCCTTCCGTCAGCGTGATGCCTGCCTGGCGCAGCACGTCCGACATTGGCGGGTAGACCTTTTCGTCCGAACCTGAAATGGTATAACCGAGAGCGCGGAGAGCCGCTGCGGTGGAGCCCATGGCGGTGCCGCAGATGCCGATGAAATGAAGGTGCTTGGAAAAGGACATGTCGGAGGACTCCGCACCGTCCGGGTGCAGATGCCCTCTCAGGTAGGGCAAGACCGGAACCGGGCAAGCAGATTCCGGGGAGAATCTGCGCCCGGAAGGCCGGATGTCCCTCCGTGCAGACCGCCCGATTCAGGCAGCCATCCGTCAGGTCAATCCGTCTCCTTCAGGCACTCGTCCAGCACACGCAGCAGGGATTCCGCAGTATAGGGCTTGGACACGAAATGTCGCACCCCCAGGCCCGCAGCCTTGGAAACCGCGTCGTTCGTGGAAATACCGCTGGCGGCCACAATCTTCAGTCCGGGACTCATGTTCTTCAGCACCTTGATCGTCGCCGGGCCATCCATGACAGGCATCATCATGTCTGTCAGCACCAGCTTGATGGCATCCCTGTGCTGGGCATACACGGTCACCGCCTCTGCACCATCCGCCGCCAGGAGCGCCCGGTAGCCAAAGGCCTGCAGGGTATGCTGGGTGATTTCGCGGATGGTGAGTTCGTCATCCACCACCAGGATCGTCTCGCCCCGGCCATGAGGCAGCTCCACCTCGTTCAGTTCAGAGGCCTCGTGCACGGAGGTTTCCCGTGCAGGCAGGTAAAGGACAAAGCGGCTGCCTTTCCCTTCTTCACTCTGCACGCGGATGAATCCGCCGTGGCTTTTCACAATCGCCAGCGAGGTAGAAAGGCCCAGGCCGGTTCCTTTCCCCAGTTCCTTGGTCGTGAAGAAAGGATCAAAAATCTGCTCGATGATGTTCTGCGGAATGCCGTAGCCCGTGTCCGTCACCTGGATCACCAGGTAGGGCCCCGGGGAGGCGTCCAGGTTCATGGCCGCGTAGTTTTCGTCCAGCCTCTGATTGCGCGCGCTGATCACAATACGGCCCCCGTCCGGCATCGCATCGCGGGCGTTCACGCACAGGTTCAGCAGCACCTGGTGCAGCTGCGTGGGATCTCCCAGCACCGGCCACAGGTCGTCGCGATATTCGGAGACAATCTGGATATTTTTGGGGAACGTGTCGCGCGCGATCTTCTCGATGTCTCTCAGCATCAGATGCGGATGCACATCCATCCTCCGGCCTTCCATGCCACGGGCAAAGGACAGCACCTGGTTCACCATCTCCGCCCCACGCTGGGCACTCTGGTAGATGGTGGAAAGGATCTCCTGCCCGTTGGGGTCCGTGACGCTCATCTTCAGGAGGTCGATGGCCATCATGATCGGGGCCAGGACGTTGTTCAAATCATGGGCGATGCCTCCGGCCAGCGTGCCAATGCTCTCCATCCGCTGCGCCCGCAGGAACTGCTGTTCCAGCTTTTTCTTCTCCGTGATGTCCGTGTTGATGCAGAGCACGGATTTCGGCAGCCCCAGGCTGTCCTTCACCATGGTCCACCGGCATTCAATGGTCAGCGGTTTACCATCCTTGGCCACCTGGTC
>DASWXG010000526.1:0-10230 GCA_036405615.1 Prosthecobacter sp.
GAAGACCGCTGGTGTTGGACAGCAGCTTCATGGGGACCCGGCCTGCCAGCGGGGCCAGGGTGCGTTTCATGGCCTCGTTTTCGGTGAAAATGTCGCACCAGATGGCCTCAAAATCAGCCGCTGTTCCTTGGAACTCCAGGGCTGAAATGGCCTCGCGCACAAAGGTGTCGTCGTCCATGTCTCCGTTCTCAAACGGTCCCTTGATGTGGTCCAGACGGGCGGAAAGGGCTTCTGCGGGGTAGGGCGAACGCTCTGCCACCCGGCACGCGGCCACGCTAAAGTCAAAAAAGGTGAGGACGTTGCCAATATCGGAAAGGAGGACGGGGCCGGGCATGGGCGTGTCCTATGGAGGGCTTCCCCGCAGATGCAAGCGCAAGAGGAAGGGCGGGAATATCCTTTCCTCTTGCCTGAGGGCGTCCCCCTTATTAACGCTGAGGCTTCATGGATTCTGCTGCTTCTCAACCTTTCCGCATCGGCGTGGCCGGTGTGGGTGCCATCGGAAAAAACCACGCCCGCATCATGGCGGAGATCGCGGCCCGCAGCGAAGGGGCCATCACCTTTGCGGCGGTGTATGACGCCGACCCTGCGCGCGCGGCGGAATTTGCAGCCCAGTACAATACCCACCCTGCGAGCGATCTGGCGGACTTTGCCAGCCGGGTGAACGCGGCCACTGTGGCCGTGCCGACGATCTATCACAGGAAGGTCGCCGAGCCGCTGATGGAAAACGGGGTGCATGTGATGGTGGAAAAGCCCATCAGCGAATCCTATGCCGAGGCCCAGGCGATGATCGAACTTGCGCAGGCGAAAAATGTGCTGCTGCAAGTGGGGCACATTGAGCGCTTCAATCCGGTGCTTCGCCAGCTGGAAGAGCGGATGGACCACCCGCGTTTTATCGAGGCGCACCGTCTCTCTCCTTTCCCAAACCGGAGCATGGACATCGGTGTGGTGCTGGATGTGATGATCCACGACATCGAAATCGTGCTGCATCTGGTGAAATCCCCGCTGGTGCAAATTGATGCTGTGGGCATCCCGGTGCTGACCAAACGCGAAGACATTGCCAATGCGCGCCTGAAGTTTGCCAACGGCTGCATCGCCAACATCACGGCCAGCCGCATCAGCCCGGAGAAGATGCGGAAGATCCGCGTCTTCCAGCAGGACAGCTACCTGTCCCTGGATTACCAGGAGCAGAGCGGCTGGATCTACCGGAAGGACGGCATGCAGATCCTGCGTGAGGCCGTGGAAGTGGAGAAAGACGAGCCGCTGAAGCTGGAAATTGCCGCTTTTGTGGAGTGTTCCCGCCACGGCAAGCGCCCGGTGGTGAGCGGCCAGGAAGGCGCCGAGGCGGTGCGGATCGCCCTGGAGATCACCGACCAGATCGAAAAGAACGCAGCTCTGGGAAGTTGAGCGGTTGTTGAACTCTCCACGGTTGAGCCATGGCTTGACTGTTGTTTGGAAAATTCCCTGCTCAGCCCTCGTCCGACCCTCGCTCAGCCATCGCAAACTTCAGATTCATGTCCCACCTCTACATCATTGCCGGTGAAGTCAGCGGAGATACGCATGGCGCAGGTTTGATCCGGGAATTGATGGACCTGGAACCGGGGCTGCAAGTCTCCGGCCTGGGCGGCCCTCGCATGCGTGAGGCGGCCGGGCAGGGGGTGGAGGACTGGGTGGAAACCGCCGGTGTGGTGGGGCTGTGGGAGGTGCTGAAAATGTACGGCTATTTCAAGCGCCGCTTCAATGCCACGGTGGCCGCCATCCTGGCCCAGCGGCCGGAGGCGGTGGTGCTGGTGGACTACCCGGGTTTCAATTTGCGCGTGGCGAAAGAGCTGCGGGCCAAAGGCTACAAAGGAAAGATCATCTACTACATCAGCCCCCAGGTATGGGCGTGGAAGAAGGGCCGGGTGAAAACGATGGCCAAAGTGCTGGACCTGATGATCTGCATCTTTCCCTTCGAGAAGGAATTTTATGAGAAAAGCGGCCTGCCCACGGTTTTCAGCGGGCACCCGCTGGTGGACCGCGTGCAGACCCTGCGTCGAAACTGGCAGCGGGAGGATGGCCTGGTGGGCTGGTTTCCCGGCAGCCGGAAAAATGAGGTGAAGCGCCTGTTTCCGGTCATGCTGGAGGCGTCGCGGAAAATGCTGCAGACCCGGCCAGGCACGCGGTTTGCAGTATCGGCCGCGAATGAAACCCTGGCCGGCATGATGCGGGCTATGGCCGATGCAGCCGACTTTCCCGAAGCGAAACGCTGGATCGAAACCGGCACGGTGTATGACCTGATGCAGCGGGTGCAGGTGGGGGCTGTGGCCAGCGGAACAGCCACCCTGGAGGCGGCGTGTTTTGGCCTGCCCTATGCCCTGGTTTATCAGGTGAATGGCGCGACCTATGCGGTGGCGAAGGCTGTGGTGAAGATCCAGCACATTGGCATCGTCAACGTGCTCGCCAAAAGGGAGGTGGTGCGGGAGCTGGTGCAGGGCGGACTTTCAGCAGACTCGCTCGCGGCTGAGATGACAGACCTCATGAACAACCACAACCGGCGTCTTCATTTGCAGGAGGAACTGGCCGCCGTGGTGGCCACACTCGGTGAAGGCGGGGCCTACCGGCGCGCGGCCGAGACTGTGATGCAGCTTTTGACCCCAGGCCGTTGAGAGCAAAATCCCCCGGATGGAACACCATCCAGGGGACTGCGACATTGCCTGGGACAGGCGGGCTCAACCGAGGTCAAAGAGCAGGCCTTCGACATCCCCCTGGCCACCAGAGGTGATGGTGAGCGTGCCGGCCTCTTCCGCGCTCAGCGCATCGCCAGGGGCGAGTTCCTGGCCGTTGACGACGGCGTTGCCTTTGATTAGCTGGAACCAGACACCACGCCCGGCTTTCACCTCATGCGCGGTGGCAGGGGCAGAATCTCCGAGGCGGACACGATAGACATCGGCATCCTGGTGGATGGTGGCGGAGTCTTCGCGGCCGTCCGGCGAGATGACCAGAACCTTGGGCTCTTTTTCCTTGGCGGGATCAGGATGCCACTCGGTGTAGCTGGGAACGAGGCTGCGGGAGGCAGGCTGGATCCAGATCTGCAGGAAGTGGGCCGTTTCCTTGTTGGAGGGGTTGAACTCGCTGTGGAGGACGCCTTTGCCGGCGCTCATGAGCTGGATCTGTCCGGGCTTCAGTTCGCGACCGTTGCCCAGGCTGTCCTTGTGGGCCAGGGAGCCTTCGAGCACGTAGCTGAAGATTTCCATGTCCCGGTGAGGGTGGGTGGGGAAGCCGCCATTCGGCGCCACGCGGTCCTGGTTGATGACACGCAGGCTGCGGAAGCCCATGTGGGCGGGGTCGTAGTAGTCGGCAAAGCTGAAGGTGTGGTGGCTGTCGAGCCAGCCGTGGTCAGCATGGCCGCGTTCATTGGATCGGCGAAGTGTGGTTTTCATGACAGGAGGATGCTGCCATGAATCGTGCCGAAGAACCAATGCGGCTCCGTTTGCCTGAGACTGCGGGCTGCGTATGCTCGCCCCAACGACCATGGAACTTCGTCCCCTGCGCTCCTTCATTGCCGCTGCTGAAGATGGCAACATCAGCCGCGCGGCGGCCCGGCTGCACCTGACCCAGCCGGCGCTCAGCCGCCAGATCAAGGGCCTGGAGGATGACCTGGGCGTGACGTTGCTGGAACGGGGAGCGCATTCGTTTTCACTGACTCCTGCGGGAGAAGTGCTGCTGCGCGACGGACGTGTGCTGCTGGACCGGGCCGATGCCTTGGAGCAGCGCGTGCGGGCGGCTGCGAAGGCTCAAACCATCCGCGTGGGGTAT
Source organism: Prosthecobacter sp. (assembly GCA_036405615.1). Classification (GTDB taxonomy): domain Bacteria; phylum Verrucomicrobiota; class Verrucomicrobiia; order Verrucomicrobiales; family Verrucomicrobiaceae; genus Prosthecobacter. The sequence goes on from DASWXG010000526.1 coordinate 3,796, forward strand.
TCGCCATCTCTGACGGCGAGCATTTTGTCCCCGGCGATCGAGGCCTTTACCCAGGTGCATCCCAAGGCGCGGGTGGACCTCTCCGACCTGACAAGCAATGAAATGGTGGACGGTCTGCAAAAGGGTACGCTCGACATCATTGTGACAGTGCCCACGGTGAAAGAGATCCCGGACATCACCTGGCTGACAGTGCAAAAACAGGCCTGGCGTGTGGCTGTGCCCAGGCTGCACCCCCTGCTGGCCAAAAAGATCCTGACACCGGAAGATCTGAACGAGCAGCGGTTGGTGGTCTACAACCAGCGCGACTACCCGGACTACTGGGCCTTCATCGGTGGCTGGTTCCGGCAGCAAAAGATCAACGCCCGTATTGCCAGCGAGTGCGACGGTGTCACCAGCCTGATCTCGGCGGTGGATGCCGGGCTTGGCATTGCCCTGGTGGCAGAGCATACCGCCTGCCTGATCCCTGAAAGGGTGGTTTTGAAACCGCTGGAGCCCCAGCCGGAACCGCTGCCGATTTCTGCCGGCATTCTGGAACGGCAGAAAAACGACAAGGTGCTGGCCGTTTTTATCGAGGAACTCAAACGGGCAGGGGAGATGGACATCGCCCGCCGCGCTCACGCCAAAGCCTGAGCCGTTATCCCAGCAGGGCTTCCAGCCGCTTGACACTCACCGGCTGGGCGGTGCCGAGTTCCTGGGCAAAAACGGAGACGCGGTATTCCTCGAACAGCCAGCGGAAGGTCTCCCGGATGGCGTCGCTAACCTCCTGTTCCCAGCCGTTGAAGTCGGTGATGAGAACCGCCTTGTCGCGGTCCTTGGCGGGATTGTTGGCGGCACGCTCGGCCCGCAGCAGCACGGCTTTCAGATAGCGGGGCAGATGCTGGAGCTGGGCGTGAGGCGTGACTGACAGGAGATTGGCCGGCAGCAGGCGGGCGAGGTCCTGGTCCTGCCCGGCATAGGGTTTCGGTAAGGCGGTGATTTTCTGGCGCAGTTCCTCGGTTTGCTCCAGCAGTTCACGCACGCGATGAGTCAGCGCGGGAAGCTCTTTGCGAACGCGGTCACACATTTCGGTAAACCGCTTTTGAGTGAGCGGCAGCAGGGGCTCCAGGCGCAATGCGTGGGCGAGGATGTGATCACACGCGGCGTCAGATTTGTTTTCAGGTGCCGGAGTGTTTGCTGCCGGGCGGGCGCTGAGGGCGGCAAGGCCGCTTTGAAGACTCAGGGTCTTTTGGACTGGTGCACGGACATCCAGGATGCGCAGTTCCTTGTGCAGCCAGGCGATGTCTTTGGAGAGGGCGTTCTCGGCGAGTTTGCGAATGGCATTCGGTGTGCGGCGGCGGCCTTCTTCGGGCGTTTTGTAAAGCCGCAGGTCCACTTCGTGTTCGCGCAGGTCCAGACCTGGATAGCCCAGAACCGGCACGCCATTGATGGTTTCCACCAGAACCGTTTCCGGCACGTCTCCAAAGGACCAGGATGTCAGTGCGTAGTCTTCAAACCGTTTTGCGGTCTGGTCCCAGGCGTCGGACTTCCGGTCCTGTTTTCGGACGGTTTCGCGGATGCTTTCCACGTCCCGGCTGGCAAGAACGGTCTTGTTTCCCTGGGCCACCACTTCGACCCGGGGCTGGAGATAGGCGGGAAGGGTGTTCGCATTCCAGTCGGCCGCCTTGACGTCCAGCCGGTAGCGCTGGCGGAGGAAGGTGGCCAGGGCCTCGTGAAAATCCGCACGGCCGGGGTTGAAGTCGCGGGCAATCTCCCGGGCCTTGGCTTCCAGCGGCAGGAGGTCGCGACGGACGGTCTTGGGAAGGGCACGCAGCAAAGTGAGAATCTGCTCCTCACGCAAGCCGGGGACCATCCAGAGCACCTGGCCGCTGGTGAGATGTTCCGCCATGGGCAGAGGAACCTGCACGGTAACACCATCGTCCTCCTGGCCCGGCTTGTAAGCATAACTGATGGGCAGCACGGTATTGCCGACAGCCGTCTGGTCTGGGAACTGGTCGAGATCGCAAGACAGGTCGTCACCGCCTGTGAGGTCTTCTTCGCGGGCGCAAAGAAACCCAGGTTCGTCGCGGGTGCGGGCGTTCACCACCTTGTTCAGATCATGCACAGAGGAGATGTCCTCCAGGCGGGCTCGGTAAAACTCAAACAGGTGTTCTTCGATGGCATACACGCGGCTGCTGCGCACCCGGGTGAGGGCGGCCTCCAGGCGGTCGCGAAGCTTTTGGTTATGCTGGAAAAAGCGGTGTGGAAGCTGGGTCGTCCCCTCAAGAAGAGCACCGCGGATGAACATCTGGGTAGCGGCGACGGGATCGATCTTGCCAAAGTCGATGGGCTGGCGCTTTACCTCGAGGCCATGCAGCAAGAGCCGTTCGGTGACGAGGACGCGGCCTGCCTTGGCGCTCCAGTGCGGCTCGGAATAACGGCGCTCGAGGAGGTGGGCACCCAGTTCAGCCGCCCACTGCGGATCAATGCGGGCAATGGAGCGGGCGAAGAGCTGCGAAGTCTGGACAATCTCCCCGGCGACGATCCAGAGCGGCTGGCGGGTTTTTTCCTGGCCCGGCTTGCCCTGTTTCTCGCGCCGCTCATAGAGATTGGAACCGGGGAAGACCATGACCTCGCGATTGCCTCCCGCCTTGTACTGGTTGCGCTCCTGGCGCATGGCGATGTGGCCCAGATGACCGGCGAGGATGCAGCGGTGCAATGAGTCACCCTTTTCGGGACCGCCGGTTTCCTCCGGCGAAGCCGGCGTGACTTCCTCCTGCCTGCGCACGCCGATCTGATCCCACGGGGATCTGCCCTGACCTTTGTTCTGCGGTGCCTGGGAAGCATTCGCGGGACGATGCTGGCCCTGGTTGCGATTGGGTTGAGGCTGAGATGGCTGACGCGTTGCCGAGGGCGATTCTTTGTCCTCGTTTTTCAGATCGGAACGGAAGGTGTCACGAAGCTGTTGCCAGACATCACGCCACTCCGTCATGCGGGTGAAACTGAGGAAGCTGCTTTTGCAAAACTTGCGCAGGGCGTTTTTGCCGGATGACTCTGCGGCCGGAGATGCGCGCCAGATTTTCAGCAAGCTGAGGAAGTCGGAGTCGGGGGCGACAAACCTTTTGTGGGCAGCCTGGGCCAGTTCTCGTTTTTCCTCCGGGCGTTCGCGCGGATCCGGGATGCTGAGCCCTGCTGCGATGATGAGCATGTCTTCGAGACAGCCTTCATGGCGCGCCTGCAGCAGCATGCGGCCCAGCGTGGGGTCTAGTGGCAGGGCGGCCAGTTCGCGGCCGGTGGCGGTCATCTCATGGGTTTCACCCAGGGCTCCCAGTTCGTGCAGCAGATCATATCCGGCGCGGATGGAGGCGCTGACCGGAGGATTGATGAACGGAAAGTCTTCGATCTCGCCCAAGCGGAAGGCCTTCATGCGCAGGATGACCTCGGCGAGGTTGGAGCGCTGGATTTCGGGCTGGGTAAAGCGCGGACGTTTGTTGAAATCCTCCTCGTCAAAGAGGCGGATGCAGACGCCGTCCTGCACACGGCCGGCACGGCCTGCACGCTGGTTGGCGCTGCTCTGGCTGACGGCCTCCACGGGCAGCCGCTTGGTTCGTGTGCGCGGATTGTACCGGCTCATGCGGGCCAGACCGGTGTCCACCACGTAACGGATGCGGGGCAGGGTGATGGAGGTTTCCGCCACGTTGGTGGCGATGATCACACGGCGTTTGGGACCTGGGGAAAAGACCCGCTGCTGCTCATGCGAAGCCATGCGGCCAAAAAGCGCCAGCACTTCCATGCCCCTGCCAAGGCGGCCATCCAGCAGGTCGCGGGTTTCGCGGATGTCGCGCTCGGTGGGCATGAAGACCAGAACATCGCCCTCGCTGGTCTCAATGAGCACATCTTCCACCGCTGCCACTGCGGCGTCGATATGGCTGGGATCTTCGTCATCATCCCTCACCGGCTGGTAGCGGATCTCCACCGGATAGAGACGGCCGGAGACTTCGATGATGGGCGCATTGCCGAAATGGGCGCTGAAGGCCTCAGTATCAATGGTGGCGGAGGTGACCACCAGCTTGAGGTCAGGACGCCTGACCAGCAATGTCTTCAGGTAGCCTAACAAGAAGTCAATGTTCAGCGAGCGTTCATGCGCCTCGTCGAGGATCAGCATGGAATAGGTGCGCAGCAGCGGATCGCTCTGGATCTCCGCCAGCAGGATGCCGTCCGTCATGAACTTGATGCGCGTGTCGCGGCTGGTGTCGTCGCTGAAGCGCATTTTGCAGCCGACCTGGCGGCCCCAGGTGACATCCAGTTCCTCGGCCACGCGTTTGGAGACGCTCATGGCTGCGACACGGCGTGGCTGGGTGCAGCCGATCATACCGGGACTGTCGCCCAGCACCTCCAGGCACATCTTGGGGATCTGAGTGGTTTTTCCCGATCCGGTTTCCCCGGCGAGAACAAGGACCTGGCTGGAGCGCAAAGCGGCCAGGATGTCTTCACGACGGGCCGTGATGGGGAGGTCTGCGGGGTAACGGATCAAGGCGGGAACTCTGGCTGGAGGGGAGGGTTATACTTCCACAGGCAGGAAGAATGGCAACCGGCCTGTTCTCCGGGTTCCTGGCGCTTTCCGGCGGATCAGGGCAGCGCCTTGGGTTCGATGTCGGAACGGTTGATCCATTTGGCCTCAGGAGCCCGGCCTTGCGTGGCCTTTTCGTAGTAGCCCACAAAGCCCGGGTTGGCGTGAAGGTAATGGTCAAAGATCTGCCCCTGACCGTCCATCCGGGGATCGCCCTGCTGCTTCAGTTCGCGGTACATCTGCTGTTGCAAAACTCCCAGGCGGTTCTGCACAGTCGCATCGTTACTGGAGGCCAGATTGGAGACAAAGTCGGGGTCGGCTTTCAGATCGTAGAACTCCTTGTCCGGACGCATGCCAAAACAAAGCTGCCAGAAACGGTCAGAAGCGTTTTTGCGATGAGCTTCCAGAATAAAGGTCTTGGTGGCCCCGGCGTCGCAGTCCATGTAGCCGGTTTCGGGATTGCCCGCAGGCCAGCGGGTATTCTCAAAGTTCTCAATAAAAGCAGCGTTGGCGGTGATGATGCCGCGGATGGGATAACCTGCATCTTCGGGCCTGCCGACATCTGTGCGCTCTTTGCCGATGAGAACATGATCCCGCGCGGGCACCACTTGGCCGTTTTTCTCCGAGCGGAAGATCTCTGTGAGGCTGCGGCCGGGGGATTCGGCCATGCCGGTATCCTTCCAATCCAGGCCAGCCACCTCGATGAGAGTCGGGGCGAGATCCACAAAGCTGATGAAGTCCTCGATGACGCGGCCCGGCTTTTGAATGCCGTTTTTCCACATGGCTGCAAACGGCACCCGGTTGGCCATGGGGTTGCCGTTGCCCTTGCTGCGCGGGAACGGCATGCCGTGGTCAGCCGTGACAATGACCAGGGTGTTTTCCAGCAGACCGCGTTTTTCCAGTTCGGCCAGCATCCGGCCCAGATGATGGTCGAAATGCTCGGCCTCAAAGGCGTAGTCGAGGATGTCGTTGCGGATGGTTTCGTTGTCCGGCCAAAAGGCAGGGACGTGATCCACATCCGTCAGTTTTTTGCCGCCCTTTTTTACACCGCTGCCAAATTCATAACCGCGATGAGGCTCGATGCTGCCATACCAGAAGCACCAAGGTTTCCCGGCCGGGGCGGCGTCCAGGAAATCGGTGAAGTTGGCGGCATAGTCGTTGTTGGAAATCTCCGGTGTGGGAGCCTCCGCTCTGCGTTTGTTATAAGGTTTGCCTGTCATCTGGCGGGGCTTGCCCGCCGCATCCAGGGCGACGCCCGGCCCCCAGCCCTTCATGGTAAAGCCTACGTTCCAGCCTTTTTCAGACAGGGCCTCTCCCCAGCCTTTGAATTCAGAGGGGAAGTAGCAGATGTGGTTGGCCGCCTCCTTGAGCTGCCAGGAGTTGCGCCCTGTCAGAATGCAGGCGCGGGACGGCGCGCATTTGGCGTTGGGGGTGTAGGCATGATTGAAGAGCAGGCCTTCTTTGGCAATGCGATCAAAGGCCGGTGTTTTGATCCAGGGCGTGCCATAAGCCCCGGCGTGCGGACCCCAGTCGTCGGCAATGGCAAAAAGAATGTTAGGCGGCTGCTTCTCCGCAGCTTCGAGAGTGACCGGAAAAAGCAGGGCCAGCAAGCTGGCGAGAAGGGGCAGACGCATCATGGATGCGTTGGAAACGATGTTTCGTGCCCGGGCTTTCAGTTCTGTTTGGAGGGTGCGGCAGAGGGCTTGTTTTGTGGCTTCAAGGCAGCGGCTTTTTTATCCGCTTCATCCACCTGCTTCTGCAAAGCTTCGGCCTTCTTCTTCAACTCCTGTACCTGGCTCCACAGATTCTTCAGTTCAACACTGCCTGGCTGCTCGTTCTGCAAAGTTTGCACGGACTTGGCTGCCGCTTCCCGGACAGGATCGGCAAAC
>DASWXG010000527.1:0-4142 GCA_036405615.1 Prosthecobacter sp.
CCCCTTTCTTGCGCGAACAGATTGAAAAGCATGGCTGGGACGTCCGCTTGATCAAAGGGACCACTGTTGCAGTCGGATACGCGTCAGCAGGCCGTGTGGGGCAGTGGCCGGCAGGTCTGGGCACTCTGGCCCGCTCATGAACGGCAAAGCTTCCACCTTGGCAGACTCGGTCTTCTTTCCCATCACTCACACGTTTGCCTGAACAGCAGAAATTGAGAGTCGCCTACTTTTTAACCCATCCCATCCAGTACCAGTCGCCGATGATACGCGCTGTATTGGAGGATGGCATCGAGCTGCATGTGATCTATGGGCCGATGGCGGCCGAGTGGTCCGGACATGATCCGGAACTGGGTCGGAAGGAGGAATGGGATGTGCCTTTGCTGGATGGCTACCCGCATCAGCATATCGCCTCTCCCTTTAGCTTTGGGCTGGCCGGTCTGCTTTGCCTACGACCGCGCATCAGGCGCGTGCTGGAGTCCTTGCATCCGGACGCGGTATGGATTCACGGCTGGGGCGATGTGTTCTCCGTGGCAGCCTGGAATGTGGCCTGGCAGCTTGGCATTCCGGTCTTGCTGCGGGGAGAGTCCCACCTCAAATGCCTCAAGGGAGGAATCCTGCGGCGCTGGCTGCATCGGCAGGTTCTTAGCAACTGCTTCGGGACGGTTGCCCGCTTTCTGGCGGTGGGCTCGGCCAATCGTCAGTTTTATCTGTCTTACGGGGTGCCGGAAGACAAGATTTTTGATGTTCCCTACGCGGTGGACAACGATCGATTTTCGAATGTGGATGATGAGGTGCGGGAAGCGGTGGTTCTGTGGCGGAAACGGCTTGGCATAGGCTCTAAGGACACGGTCATCGGTTTCTTCGGCAAGATCAAAAGGATCAAGCGCCCTGATCTGGCGCTGCGGGCGGTGGCGTTGGCCGCGGCAGAACTGCCCGCAGAGCAAAAACCATGGCTTTTGTTTGTCGGAGATGGTCCATGGCGGGGGCATATTGAATCCCTGGCCCGGAAGGTCTATCCCGACCGGACTCTTTTCCTGGGTTTTCAGAATCAGTCCCGTCTTCCCATTGTCTACCGGGTGGCAGACCTGCTGGTTCTTCCCTCGGATTTTGAGCCGTGGGGCCTGGTGGTCAATGAGGCCATGTGCGCGGGAACGCCCGCAGTGGTCAGCGATCGTGTGGGGGCTGCTGTTGATCTCGTGGAAAACACCGGCCGTGTCTTTCAGGCCGGTTCGGCCACTCTGCTGGCCAAAGAACTCCAGCCCTGGCTGAAAGACCGCCATCTGCTAAGAGAGGCCGGTCGGCGTGCGGCGCAGCGTGTGCAGAGCTGGTCCATTCGCGAAGACGTCGCCGGTCTGAGGGAGGCGTTGAAGGCGCTGCCCAGGGTGCCAGCAGAACTCTCAGCGCGGAGACCACGCACCCAGGTGGTGGCCGCGTATCTGGGCGTCCATCAGGTATTTCAAATGGGGGCTGCAGCGGCGGAAGCTGGCAGGCTGGAGCATTTCTATTGTTCGTTGATCCGTTTTCCTCATCGATGGGGGGATCTGCTGGCGCGGTGGCTATTCATTCCCTCGGTGTCCCCCCTTGGCACCGAGGTTCTCCCGCCGGAGCGCGTCAGCGAGACGCCGCTGCCCTTGCTAGTTCAACGGGTGGCAGAGCGTTGCAGGGGGGGGCGCAAAGTGGACCCCATAGGCACCAATCGCTGGTTCGCCACGCAGGTGGCCAGCCACCTCAAGGATCATCCCTCCGCCGGGGTGGTGGTGGGTGGTGAGACCTGCGCGCTGGAATTGTTTGTCGAGGCCAAAAAAAGGGAGATGCGCTGCATGCTGGACTGCCACGGCATACCCACGGACTTCCTGCAGCAGGGCATCAATCGCGCAGCGGAAGAACTGGGGTTGAGCGCACCGACCCTCCTGGACAGTCTGGCGATGGCTGAGCGCAAACATCACGAGCGGCAGCTTGCCGATGTGCTGGTAGTTTGTTCTGAAATGCAACGGCAGATCTACTTGCAACAGGGGCTTCCACCGGAAAAGCTGCGCGTGGTTCCTCTCTGGGTGGACGCTGATTTTTGGCATCTCTCCTCCTCGCGGCAGCCAAGTCAAGGGGGCAGACCGCTCAAGGTTCTCCACGCTGGTGCGGGCTCGTTGGCCAAAGGCCTGCCGTATCTGCTGGAGGCTCTCGACCTAGTGCCCAATGCCGAAGCGGAACTGACGCTGGTGGGGCCGACGTACCCGGATATGAAGGGCTTTCTCAAAAAGGCCCGTGTGCCGGTTCATCGCCTGTCCTACTGCCCGCGTGCTGAGCTTCGCCAGATCTACTGGGACCATGACGTGCTTGTCATGGCTTCGCTCGGAGACAGCTTTGGGTTTGTCGCCGTGGAGGCCATGGCCTGCGGGCTGCCGGTGATCGTCACCGACCGTTGTGGTGCCCCGGTGCCGGATCCGTCCTGGCGGGTGCCGGCATTCTCGGCGGCGGCGATCGCCGAACGGCTCAGCCGCTATGCCAGCGGACGGAGTCTTTGTTTTGAGGACGGTCTCCGTGCCAGCGAGTTTGCCAGACAGCTGACCAGCCAGCGCTACCGCAGCTCCATCCGCGCCATCTACGATGAGTTGCTTCCCGCATGACACGCCTGCTGCAGATTCTGCCCCGAACGGACGGGCCCGTATGCGGCATCAGCGACTACGGCCGGCTCCTCGCCCAGGAACTGCGGGATGAGCACGACATCCACAGCAGTTTCCTGGCTGTGGGATCGGGTGGCAATCTGCGACAGCGGACAGAGGAGTTCCGAGTCTTTGATCTGCCGCACGCCACCGCGGACGCGCTGGTGCATTTTATAGCTTCCACCCAGGAGCCATTTCAAGCAGTGCTGCTCCACATGTCAGCCTACGGTTATCAAAAGCGAGGAGTGCCGCTATGGCTGGCCGCCGCCTGGCGACAAATTTTTTCCGAGAGACAGCGGCCCGCATTGCTCACCATGTTTCATGAGTTGTCAGCCTCGGGGCCACCGACAACCTCCGCCTTCTGGCTGCGGCCGCTCCAGCAGTTTTTGCTGCGTATCGTGGCCTGGTGCTCCGATGGTGTGCGCACCAATCGAACGGCCTATGCGGACTGGCTCAGACAGGCTAGCGGTTCCGAGAAGCGGGAAATCCCGGTCATGCCTGTTTTTTCAAACATGGGCGAGGCGGTTCCCCTGGCTGCTCACGCCCATGCCGATGAACGGTTTCATCGGATGACTGTTTTTGCCTCCACGGTGGGTCCCGCCAGCTTCCCGCTGCTGGCGGAGATTTGCCGGGAGAAAGAGATCAAGTGCCTGGGCTGGATTGGCGCGGCCCAGCCTCCCGCGTTGGGCGGGGGCGTGCAAGTCCACCACCTGTCGCATCTGCCTGGTGAGAAAGCCGGGGAGTGGTTTCAGGAGCATGGGGTGGCCTTCACGGGCTATAACCCGGAGTTTTTGGCCAAATCAGGCATCTTTGCCGCTTTTGCCGCGCATGAGGTGGCGGTCTTGCTCCCGACGTCTCAGGCGGAACTGCCGGACCATTTGAGCGGGTGGCAGCATTTCATTCCGGCGGCAGCGGACTCTCCGTCTGTCCCGTGGGAGCAGCAGGCGCGTCAGGCCTCCTCCGGCCTCCAAAAGTGGTATCGCACCCACGACCTGAAAGCCACGGCGGCGAGTTACGCGGCGCAAGTGCAGACCCTGGCCAGCAGGGCCTTCCAGTCATGAAAGTTGTCATCCATTCTCCTGCTTTTCCGCCCCAGATTGGAGGACTGGAGGAGATCGCCCGCATTTGCGCGCAGGGCCTGGCAGAACTGGGGCATGACGTGACCGTGATTTGTGAAACGACGGCGGATGACGACAAGCGGTTTCCTTTCCGTATCCTGCGCTGCCCCACTTGGTCAGAGGCCGTGAAGGCGACCCGGGAATGCGAGGTCTTTTTGATGTTCAACATGAGCCTCAAGGGGCTGCCGCTGCCGTTGCTGCTACGCAAGCCGCTGGTGATCATCCATCAGGGATGGTACGGCACGGGACCGGAGGATCTCAACCCACGGGCGCGGCTCAAGCGCTGGCTGTCACGTCGTCTGGCCACCAACATCGCCTGTAGTCGTGCCGTGGGCGAGTATTTGGGAGCAGACGTCAGAGTGGTGCC
>DASWXG010000528.1:0-5499 GCA_036405615.1 Prosthecobacter sp.
TCACGGCCGATGAAACCCATGCGCTCATTGGTGGTGGCCTTGACGCCGACCTGATCCGGCTGGATGCCGAGGGCGGCGGCGATTTTCTCCTTCATCGCTGCTGCGTGTTTCATCACCTTGGGGGCTTCGGCCACCAGCGAGGCGTCCACGTTGCTGATGGTGAACCCTTTTTCGGCGGCCAGGGCGGCGCACTTCTCGAGGATGCGCAGGCTGCAAATGCCCTCGATGCTGGCGTCTGTCGGGGGGAAATAAAAACCGATGTCCGGCAGGCCAAGCGAACCGAGTACGGCGTCGGCAATGGCATGGCAGAGGACGTCGGCATCGGAATGCCCCTTGAGACCGCGGGTGTGGGGAATCTCAACGCCGCCCAGGATCAGGGGACGGCCTTCTTCAAAGGAATGTACATCGTAACCAATGCCGACTCGGTTCATAGCCTGCCTGCCTTAACCCGCTGTGGCCCAGAGTCCAGCGCGGATTGGAGCCCGGGCGCTTCCCGTTCAGCCGGGCTTGCCGCCCAGGGTGCGCATCTGGGAACGGTATTCACGCGGGGTGCTGCCCACCACTTCGCGGAAGCGGCGGTTGAAGTTGGCCAGATTGCGGTAGCCGCAGTCCAGGGCGATGTCCGTGATGTTGTTCTGGTCTTCCGCGATCATGCGGCAGGCGCGGCCGATGCGCACTTCGTTGATGTATTCCGGCACGGTTTTGCCTGTGCGGGAGCGGAAGAACCGGCTGAAGGCCCCTTCACTCAGGTGGGCCAGCTTGGCCAGCTGGGCACGGTCAATGTCATCCGTAAGGTGCTGGTGGATGTAGTCGCAGACGCGCTCCATCCGCCCTTGGTCGGTGGCGTGGAGGGTGGGCTCATAGGCGGCGCTGGCCAGCGGTTTCAGGTCTTTGGCACGGGACAGCACGTCCAGGATGGCCAGGAGATCCACCACGCGGGTGAGGCCGTCACTCTCGGCGAGATGGCGGAGACGGAGGGAGACTTCCTTGCGTACGGGACCGCGGATTTCCAGGCCGCGGCTGGCGCGGCGCAGCAGGCGGCGCACGGACTCCAGTTCGGGCAGGCCCATGAACTCCTTGCCCATGAAGTTTTCTTCAAAGCGGATGATGATGGCATCCACAATGCCTGCGCCTTCCTCCTGGTGCCAGACGTGGGGCAGGTTGGAGCCCACCAGGACCAGATCACCATCGGCAATCGGGGCGATGTTGTCGCCCACCACCCGGTGCCCGCGGCTGCGGGTGGCCAGGGTGATCTGGTATTCCGGGTGGAAATGCCAGCGTGTTCCGTAGTCAGGCCCATGCACCACTTCGCAGTGGAACGACTCCCAGTCGCGACGCGGCACTTTCTCAAAGACAGGCTTCATACCATTGAATGTAAGCGAGGTACAAGCCTATGCCAAATGCGCGCTTGTGCTCAAGACTGAACCTTTGGTGCTCTCCGGCGGTCTTCAACCTGCGGTTGCAGCCGTGCCCGGCGTGGCCTTTACTCTCTTTTCCCATGCCACCCGAACACGAGGCCCTGCTCATCCTGACCCGCCAGCAATTTCCCGCGCTGAAGGACGTGCCCTGTACCGTGGAGCCGATCGTGAAAGGCGGTTCGGACCGGCATTTCTACCGGTTCATCTGGGGCGAGGGCGCCCATCCGCCCATGATCCTCATGGTTTACACCATGGCGCGGCGCGACAATCCGAAGTTTGTCTCCGCCACCCGCCGGCTGGAGGCCATCGGCGTTCATGTGCCGCGCATTTACGCCTTTGATGAGCAGCGCCTCTGTGTCTGGCTGGAGGATCTGGGCCGGGATGACCTTCACGCCCACCGGCATGATGCCTGGGAAACCCGGCGTCCGCAGTATGAAGCCACGTTGCGGCAGGCGGCCAAGATTCACAGCGTGAAAGCCGCCAGTTTGACCGCCGCCGATCTCGCGGCGCTGGAACCGGAGTTTAACGAGAACCTCTACACCTGGGAGCAGAACTACTTCATCGAGCATTTTGTCCGGGGCATTCTGCGGCGCGATGCCGAGGCGGCAGAACACGGCCCCGCCCGGGCTGTCTTGCAGGACTTGCGTCACCGTCTGGCCCGCCTGCCGCGCTGCCTCGTGCACCGGGACTTCCAGAGCCAGAATGTCCTGTTGCGGGACGGGGAGGCCTGGCTGGTGGACTATCAGGGCCTGCGTCCCGGGCTGGCGGAGTATGATCTGGCCTCTTTGCTGTTTGACCCCTATGTGACCCTCAGCCGCAGCGAGCGCGGGGACCTTCTGGAATACTATGCCAAACAGCGGGGCCTGCCGCTGCCGGAATTGAGAACCGTGGTTTACCAATGCGCTGCCCAGCGTCTGATGCAGGCCCTGGGCGCTTACGGCAATCTCAGTCGCAACCAGGGCAAAACCCAGTTTGAACAGCATATACCGGCCGGTGTTGCCAATCTCACCGCTGTATGTGAAGAGGCACCGGAACTTGCCCCCTTGCGCAGTCTTTTCGCCTGATGCACCTGTTTTTGCCTGCCATTGGGAGTGCTCCGTTTTTGGCGGAGGAACTGCAACGTGCCGGAGCCTCTGCGGTCGCGGATGAGGATGCCGGCCTTGTCACGGCGGACGCCCTGCCTGCCCAGCCCTGGCTGGGTTTTGCCTGGCAGACTCTGCCGGATGCGGTGGAGGTGAGAGATGCTTCCATCAATGCGTGGGCGGACCATGTCATCTCCCGCATCGCTGGTATTTTGCCAGATGCCCAGCCCTGGCGCTTGCACCTGTGGCCCGCCTATGGCGAAGGCCGTGCGGGCCAGCACCGTTGTGATCTGATCCGCACCGCTTTGAACGAGAGGTTAAAAAAGCGCCGCCGCGCCTTGCTGAAATCTCTGGAAGACAGCACCGCCCCGTTTGTTGAAGGCACCTCCTTGGTCCAGGTAATGCTGACCGCTCCCGATGCGGGTTTTGTATCGGTTTCCCCGGCTCCCCAACCGCTGGATCTGCGGGCCATTATATCGCCTTGTGTAGCCGGAGAGATTCCCCATGCGGAGGACAAAGCCGCCCCCAGCCGCGCTTTTGCCAAGGTGATCGAGGCAGAACTGCGCCTGGGCCGCCAAATCGAGCGCGGGCAGATGTGCGTGGACCTGGGAGCCTCCCCCGGAAGCTGGACGTATGTGGGCATTCAACGCGGAGCCTCCGTGACCGCCATTGATCGCAGTCCCTTGCGGGATGACCTGATGCGCAATCCACGGCTGCATTTTCAGCAGGCGGATGCCTTCAAGTTCCGCCCGGAGCGCCCGGTGGACTGGCTCATTTGTGATATCATCGCCGCACCGCAGCGGAGCCTGGATCTTTTGGAAAGCTGGCTGCAGGAGCGGCAGATGCGCCACTTCATTGTGACGTTGAAGTTCAAGGGGACGGAGGACTACCCGATTTTGCAAGAGGCCAAACAGCGCCTGCCGGGCCTTTGCTCTGACTTCCGTCTCACCCGGCTTTGCGCGAACAAAAACGAAGTCACGGCTTTTGGCGTGGCGGCAGGTCATTGATGCTGGCAGGCGGTTGCCATTTTCTTCACGCACCATGATGACCCTCATCATCTTTGACCTCGAAACCACCGGGCTGTCTCCGCGTTATCACGAGATCATCCAGATTGCGGCGGTGAAGGTGAGGGTGGGGTGCTGGCAGCCTCTGGAGCAGTTTGATTCTTTTGTGCGGCCGCAGGCGCGTGTGCCGCGCTTCATCACGGGGCTGACGGGCATCTCCCAGGCCCACGTGGAGCATGCGCCGTCCCCGGTGGACGCCCTGCAGGCCTTTTCCCGGTTTGTCGGGCCGGAAGCCACCTTGGTCGCCCACAACGGCCCCGGCTTTGACATGCGGTTCATCGCCGAAAATTGCACGCGCCACGGGCTGCCGGTCCGTGAGACGGCGATGATGGATTCGCGGGCGTTCTCACGGAAGATCTGGGGTGGGCGTGGCGGGCACGGCCTGGATCCCATCCTGGCCCGGCTGGGGCTTTCGGCAGACGGCGTAAAACGGCACGATGCGCGGGGCGATGTTCATCTGCTGGCGCAGGCCGTGCGGAAGATGTGGGGACAGCTGGTGCCCGATTTTCAAAGCTGCCCTGTGGAACTGAAGACGGGGGTGATCCCGGCCCTGGCATCGGTCTTTTAGTGACCCGGGAAAAGAACAGGATGGACAGTTCTGAGCGGGTTGGCGAAAGAAGCGGATGTCACCACCCGTGACTAAAGCTCATGCCTGCCGTGTTCCGTTTCCAGCTTTTCTCCTTTGCCGTGGCCGCAGCCCTGTGCGCCGAGCCTGCCACCACGCCGGTGTTCTGGCCTGACAAGAACGGCCCGACCCTCAACGGCATCGTCCCGGCGGCGGAGGCGGCGAAGGTGCCGCTGAAGTGGAATTCAGAAACCGGGGAGAACATTGCATGGTCCGTGGACTTGGAGGGAGAAGGGCACAGTTCTCCCGTCATAGGGGGGGACCGGGTCTGGTTCACCGCCGCCACGACAGACGGCCACAAGCAGTATGTTTACGGCATTGACCGCAACACGGGCAAAGTGGCCTACCACGAGGTGGTGTTTGAAAATGCGGCGACTGAAGAGCTGGGCAATCCGCTGAACAACTATGCTGCGCCGTCGCCCGTGCTGGAGGCGGATGCGCTGTATGTGCATTTTGGCACTTACGGCACAGCCCGGCTGGATCCTGCCACCGGCAAAAAGGTGTGGGAGCGGCGCGACATCAATGTCCGCCACTATCGCGGCCCCGGGTCATCCCCGCTGATCCATGGAGACTTGCTGATCCTCACCTTCGACGGCATTGACCAGCAGTTTGTTACCGCGTTGAACAAGAAGACAGGCGAGACTGTGTGGAAGACCGCCCGTACCACCGACTACGGCGATGTCGATGCCCAGGGCCATCCGACACGGGATGGCGACATGCGCAAGGCCTACCACACGCCCAGCGTGTTTAACCTGGCCGGGGTGGAAACCCTGGTCTCCATCGGTTCGCGCGCTGCTTTTGGTTATGCCGTGGACACGGGCAAGGAACTGTGGACCGTACGCCACGGCGGCTTCAATGCCGCCATCCGTCCCCTGGTTTGCAAAGACGTACTTGTCCTGAACACGGGTTCGGAGCGTGCCCATACCATCGGTGTGAAAATCGATGCCAAGATGAAAGGGGACATCACGGAGAGCCATGTGTTGTGGGACCGCGAGAAGCGCAATGCCAGTGAGGCCAACTCCGTGCTGGTGGGTGAACTGCTTTTCCAGATCACCCGGGGAGGCATTGTGACCTGCATGAACCCTCTCACCGGCGAGGATGTGTGGGAGGAGCGTCTGACGGGGCAGCACCTGCCCAGCCCCATCGTGGCGGGCGACCGCCTTTATTTCAGCAATGACCGTGGCAACACCCGGGTGCTGAGGGCCGGACCGAAATTTGAGGTCCTCGCGGAAAATGTGCTCCCGGATGCCATGACCGCAGCCCCGGCAGTGGCGGACGGCGCACTGTTCATCCGCACGAAAAAGCAGCTT
>DASWXG010000529.1:0-5143 GCA_036405615.1 Prosthecobacter sp.
CCTTCGGCAGCTTTGACTGCCCGGATGCGGGCCAGGCGCAGCCTAAACGTCCGCGCTCCACCACCGCCATCCAGGCCCTGAGCCTTTTCAACAGCGGCTTTGTCAACCAGCAGGCAGAACTGTTCGCGGAACGTCTCCGCAAAGAAGCCGCGGCCGATGCCGAAACTGAAGTCCGCCGGGCCTTTGCCCTGACGGCCCAACGAGAGCCGTCGAAAGAGGAGGTTCAGCTCTGCACCCGCTTGATCCACGAGCACGGCCTGCCTGCCCTGTGCCGGGTGCTGCTGAACACCAACGAGTTTTTGTTCCTGCCTTGAACAGGCTCTTGGCCGGCGGATTCAATCCGCCGAAACCGACTTTGGATCCAATGCGTCCCGAAGTGCATCCCCGAGAATGTTGAGAGCCAGCAGAGTCGCGCTGAAAAACACACCTGGCCCAATGAGCATCCAGGGGTGAGTTTCCATACTGTCCGCTCCTTCACGAATCAAGACGCCCCAGCTGGCATCCGGAGGCTGGATGCCAAGGCCCAAAAAGCTCAAAGTGGCCTCCAGCAGCATGACGCCAGGAACCGTGAGGCTGGCGTAAATAATGACCGGCCCCATGACATTCGGCAGCATGTGCCGCAGCAGGATGTGCCAGAACCCTGCACCGCTGGCCCGGGCAGCCTGGACAAACTCCAGGTTCTTCAAGGCCAGCACCTGGCCCCGCACCACGCGGGCCATCGTCAGCCACTCCACCGCCCCGATGGCGACAAAGATGAGCCAGAACTCACGCCCGAACAGAACCACCCGGATGATGACAAAGGTGATGAAGGGGAAGGCGTACAAGATGTCCACCAGCCGCATCATGGCAGCATCCACCCGGCGGCCCGCAAGACCTGCCACGAGACCATAACCGACCCCGATGACCGACGCGGCCGCGGTAGCCAGGATGCCGACAAGCAAAGAGATCTGCCCGCCCACCAAAACGCGGGTTGCCAGATCACGCCCCAGAGGATCCGTGCCCAGCCAGTGTGCAGCAGACGGCCCGGAGGCCTTCAAGTCGAGATCCTGCTGGCTCTGCGAATAAGGAGACAGCAAAGGTCCCAGGGTGCACAACGCCACCAGCAGGACGAGCAAGAACATGGCTGCACGGGTACTGCGGCTGCGAACCAGACGTTGCCACGCCCGCCTTCCGGGCGACAGCGAGCGGACTGCCTGAGCAGGCGATGCAGGCCCGCCTCCTGGGGCTGGGTGCGGCGGGGTGATGGATTCCATCCCGGAAAGGACCTCGCTCATGACTTGAATCCGATTCGGGGGTTAAGCAGGGCCTGGAGAAAGTCCACAGCCAAATTGAAGGTGATGATCAGGACCGCGTAGAAAGCCGCTGTCGCCATGGCAAGATCATAGTCACGGTTGACGGCTGCTCCCACAAAGTGCTGTCCCAGCCCAGGAAGCTGAAAAACGGTTTCCGTGACAATCGATCCGGTCATCAGACCTGCCGCGGTAGGCCCCAGATAGTTCAACACCGGCAGGCAGGCCAGTTTGAATGAGTGGCGAAAAACGATCGCTAGCTCCGAAGCTCCCTTGGCTCTCGCCGTGCGGATAAAATCTTGTGCCAGAGTTTCCCTCAAACCGCCCCGTGTCAGACGCGCAATGTAGGCGCTGTAGATGATGCCCAATGTGAGAGACGGCAGCACCCAGTCATCCGCATCAAACCAGCCCGAAGCATTGAACCACCGCAGTTTCAATCCAAACACCAGCGCGATCAAAGGCCCCAGGACCATGCTGGGCATGCAGATACCCAGAGTTGCGGCGGCCATGCAAGCCTTGTCGTCAAAGGTGTTGGCTCGTACCGCCGCCAGAGCCCCCATGGGGATGCCCATGGCCAGCGCAATCAACAAAGCCGAGGCCCCCACCTGGGCAGAAATGGGAAAGGCCTGCAAAATGATTTCATCCACCCCACGCCCAGGATTTTTGACAGAAGTCGGGAAGTTGAAGGTGGCGAAGCTCTTCAGATACTTCCACAGCTGCACAGGCAGGGGTTTGTCCAGGCCTGTGTCAGCCATGCGCTGCGCCCGGATGTGCTCCGGCACGTTGCGTTCGCTTTGCAAGGGCGACCCCGGGGCGGTTTTAAGCAGCACAAACGTGATGCACAGCACGCCCAGAATGACGGCGAGGCCTTGCAGAAGCCGGCTGGCTAGAAATCGGAGCATGCGGCAGATTCAACAGGGGTGCGGACGCAGCATCAATGCCAAAACACAGCCTCACGCCAAAAGCTTCTCCAGATCCTCCGCCGTGGTCACCGGTGCCTGGCACGCATAGTTTTGACAGACATAGGCGGCCGGGCGGCCGTCCACCGGTTTCATCGCCGCAAGAGCCTCGTTATGCCCTCCAAGCCAGGCTTGAGCATCGCCGCCGTCGGCATGCAGGATGACTGCGTGCGGCAACAGACGGCGGCGCACCACTGCGGCCAGAGCCTGAAACTCCGGAGAGTCTTTTTGCCCTGCCAGGACAATCTGCTGCTTGCCCTTGTGGAGGAAATCTGCCGCCATGACCAGCGCAGGCACTGCGGAGGGGCTGGTTTGCAGAGTGCCTCCAAACAAGCGGATGATTTTGTCCGCCTGTTCAGCATGCGGTGCTGAATCGAGAATGGCAGCAAGGCGGGCCAGGTTCAGCGCAGCCAGGGAGTTGGGCGAAGGCTCGGCACCGTCATAGTCCTCTTTGATACGCAGAACCGAGTGTGCCATGTCGGTATGCACGCTGTAGTAACCACCCTTGTCCTTGTCGAGAAACAGGCTGTCCACCTCCTCCTGCAAGGATACTGCCCAGCGAAGCCACTTCACCTCAAAGCTGGCCTGATACAGGTCCACCAAACCGTGGATGAGGCAGGCGTAATCTGTGGCAAAAGCCTTCGGGCCGCGGCCGCCTTCCCGCCAGCTGCGGTGCAGGCCTTTTCCTGGGGACTCGCACAATTCATCGTGAATGAACTGGGCTGCCTCTGCCGCAAGCTTCAGAAAGCTGTCTTCTCCCAGCGCAGCCCCTGCACGGGCGAGCCCCGCAATCATGAGGCCGTTCCAGGCTGTGATAATTTTGTCATCCAGATGCGGGCGGGGACGCTTGGCCCGGGCTTCAAACAGGATCTGCATCCCGCGCTTGTGAATGGCCAGGATTTCCTCCGGAGTCTTCTTGAAAAACTCCGCCGTTTTCTTCACGGAGTAAGCTCGGAACAGGGTATTGAGACCGGTCAGTTCCCCATGAGGGTCACTTTCCGGACGTGCATTGCCATCCCGGCGGGCACCGAAGGAATAACGAAAAATGCTGCCGTCTTCCTTGCCAAGGAGTTCATCAATCTCGGAGGCTTTCCAGACATAAAAAGCCCCCTCTTTTTTATGATCATCGCCTTCGGCAGCCAGGCTGTCCGCGTCTTCAGCGGAGAAGAAACCGCCCTGAGGATGACGAAGATCTCGCTGGACATAAGTCACGATCTCCCGGGCGGTAGCTGCCAGGAAAGGTGACTCTGTGACCTGATACCCTTCTGCATAGGCCCACAGAAGCTGGCCCTGATCATACAGCATCTTCTCGTAGTGAGGGATGTGCCAGTAGGCATCCACAGCGTAGCGATGCATGCCGCCGCCGACGTGATCCCAAATGCCACCATTCGCCATGGCGCGCAGGGTTTTCACCGACATCTCCGCAGCCCAGTCAGCCTCGCTTTTTTTGGATTCATCCTTCTGCCAGGCCTGGAAGATGCGCAGGAGGAGATTGATGGAGCTGGATCTCGGAAACTTGGGCGCGCCACTGAAACCGCCCTCGTGATAATCAAAACTGCTGGCGAGATCGTCGTAAGCCTTTTGGATCACAGTGTCATGGCTGATCTCCGTCTCCGCATTTTCCCCATCCAGATGCTCCTGGAGCTTGGAGATGGACCTCTCCGAGCTGGCAAGAATCTTCTTTCGTTCCTCGGTCCAGGCCTTGTGCAGTTCCTTGAGGAGGTTCAGAAAACCGATGCGCCCCTGTTTGTTTTCGGGCGGAAAATAGGTGCCGCCAAAAAACGGCTTCAGATCCGGCGTGAGGAAAACCGACATTGGCCAGCCGCCCCCGCCTGTTGCGGCCTGGACATAGGTCATATAGGTCAGGTCCACGTCCGGGCGCTCTTCCCGGTCCACCTTCACGGAGATGAAGTGCTCATTCAGGTAAGCTGCAACCTCCTCATTTTCAAAGGATTCACGTTCCATCACGTGGCACCAGTGGCAGGTGGAATAGCCGCTGGAGAGGAAAACGGGCTTGTCCTCCGCCTTCGCTTTGGCGAACGCCTCTTCCCCCCAGGGCAGCCAGTTCACCGGATTATGGGCATGCTGCAGCAGGTACGGCGACTTCTCGTGAATGAGGGCATTGCTGTGCTTGGAGGTCGGATCGCTCATGGTCTGAAGAGGAAACGTGGCGCTGCGGGCCGGGGTTGCAAGCGCCGGGCGGGTTGGAGGTTGCTTTCGGGGCGGGTTGTGCTTGTTTCGCCGTTCCCAAAAACATGTCTGCGCATTCCCACCCCACTTCCGAACAGTCCGGCTCGATCTGGAGCATTCTCAACGTGATCATTGCCATCGTGGTCGGCGGATTCACCCTTTTCTGGGCCATTTCCTTCCTCTATGGAGCCAAGGCCGAAACTTCAGGCTGGAGAAAGGCTGCCGCCGCTGCGCCTGCTGCCGAGTCCGCACCTGCGGCTCCTGCCGCCCCGGCTGATGCCCCAGCAGCCCCGTCCGCTCCTGCGGCTGCCGCCACCAGCACTCCTGCCCCGGCTGCCGGTGCAGCAGAAGCTGCCGCCATCACCATCAAGCCTGACACTGCCAACCCGCTGGCTTACGACCTGAAGGAATTCACCGTGAAGGCTGGCCAGAAAGTCAAACTGACCTTCAACAACACCCATCCTGCCGTGCCCCAGATGCACAACATCGTGATCGGTGCCCCCGGCTCCAAGGACAAACTGATGAGCCTGGCCATGCAGATGGCTTCCTCCCCGGATGGCATGGCCAAGGGGTATGTGCCAGACGCACCGGAAATTCTTTTCCACACCAAGCTGCTACAGCCTAACCAGACCGAAGTCCTGGAATTCACCGCTCCTGCTGCTGGTGCCTATCCTTACCTCTGCACCTTCCCTGGCCACGGGGCCA
>DASWXG010000530.1:0-3267 GCA_036405615.1 Prosthecobacter sp.
CTGCCCCACAAGAGAATATGAGTAAAAAGGGGGTGGAGGCTACAGGGGCTACAGTGAGTGGACCCTTAAAGATCGAGATAAACATTCCTCAACTGACCTCTTTAGTTTCCGATGTAGCCACATTGCAGAAATCCATACCGAAGACATTCGAAAATGCGGATGCAACTCATACACTGCGGCTATCCAATCAAGATTGGAGCGAAATTTACGACTTGGTCAATTATTACGCCACATTGTGGAGTTTGACCAATGGCGGCCCGCAACAAGGAAAGGTTAGTACGGTTAGGCAGGTGCCGACTATAACGCGAGATGATTTTGATAAACTCATCTACCAACTTCAGGTGATTGACCGGTCAGTCAGAGATGTAAAAAAAGCAGTGGATGACAAAAGGCTCGAGGTGTCCGCTCCAAGGCAGATTGGAATTTTCAACAGGGCAACTAGTCCCTGAGAATAAACCTTCTAAACAGGCGAGCTAAATTCTTGGCATGGAGGACAATCTACATTTCAATTTCCCCCGAGGTTCGTCGACTGGCCCCTCCGTCGGCCCCAGCGCCCGCTTCCAGTCCACCGACAGCCTTGCAAAAACACCCTCACTCCAGTTCCAGCGTGCCAATGAGGAAGGACGGTTGTTTCTGGGCATTCTTGGCGGAACTCCAGAGGAAGCCCGTCTCCCCGATGGCCGCATGGCGCGGCATGTGATGGGCGGAACACCCATCGGCGTGCCGGATGACCGGCATATCATCACCATTGCGGGTTCCCGTTCGGGAAAGGGCCGCAGTGGCATCATTCCCAACCTGATCACGTATCCAGGCTCAGTGCTTGCCATTGATCCAAAGGGGGATCTCGCGAGGTTCACGGCCGATTGGAGGGCTGACCTTGGGCACAAGGTGATTGTGCTTGATCCATTCGGAACAGCAGGGGATGTCACTCAGCGCCATGGAGGCAGTTTCAACCCACTGTCCATTTTGACCGAAGACAGCCTCACGTTGATTGAGGACGCGGGTCTGATTTCCGATGCCATTGTCGTTTCGTCGCCCGACAGCAAAGATCCACATTGGGACGAGAGCGCGAAACAGTTCCTTGAGGGTGTCATTTTGCACGTTGCCACGTTCCAAAAATATGCGGGCGAACGCAATCTAGTGACTGTTTACGAACTGCTGATGGGTAGCAGTTCCGACCTCAAGGAAGAGATGGAATTAAACACGGCTGCTGATTTTGCTGTGATGACGCTTTCGGGACAGTTCTACGATAAGGCGGAGAATGAACGCAGTTCGGTGCTGTCCACACTGCGCCGCCACATTCGATTTCTCGGTTATACGCAGATGAGGTCGGTTCTCAGTTCTCACAGCTTTGACCTGCGCGAACTCAAGACTTCGAAGGTCACGGTTTATCTGAGTCTCCCGGCTCTGCGCATGGGAACATGCGCCCGGTGGCTGCGATTGTTCGTAAATCTCACCCTGGCTGCGCTTGAGCAGGAGCGCTGTAAGCCGCCATACCCGGTCCTGATGTGTCTGGACGAGTTCGCGGCACTGGGAACGATGAAAACGATTGAGGATGCTGCCGGGCAGATTGCCGGGCTTGGTTGCAAGCTCTGGCCGATCCTGCAAGATTTGGGGCAGCTCAAGGCGCTTTACAAGGACCGCTGGGAGACATTCATGGGCAATGCCGGTGTCCTGCAGTTCTTCGGAAACTCGGACCTTTTCACACTGGACTGGATTTCAAAGCGGCTCGGAACAACGGTCATTCAGACCGTAAACAGGAACGATCCTGGCTATCATGAAAAGGCGGCGCGGGGCATTACGGGGGAGTCTTTCAACGAAAGTGTGCACAGCCTCATGACACCTGAAGAAGTCTCACGCTTCTTTGGTCGCGATGATCCGTTGCTCCGGCAACTGATCATTCGGCCGACCTGGTTGCCGATGGTTCTGCAACGCGTCTTCTACGACAAACACGAGCTGTTCAAACAATACCGCGACTACATGCATGAAAACACTAGGGAGACTGAATGACCGGATGCAGGGGCTCCCGCCGTGGCCGTACATCGAGGTCATGGAGGGCGGGCGGGTACTCGTCGTGCATGGCAGGCACATTTCATACGGGCACTACGCCACGGTGCGCTATCTGCTGCGGATAGCGGCGCTGGTGGCCCTGTATTATCTTTTCAAAGACAGGATCGAGGAGCGAAAGATCATTCCCGGCTTCATCGAGGCCGTGGTCATGTATTTCGTGCCTTTCATCATCCTCTGGACCCTGCTGCCAATCTCGAAATGGGTGTGCTGGCTGCTCTTTCGCACCCACACGAAGGTGAGTTTCACGCCGGAGTTCGTCACCGTTAGGGGGCGGAAGTATTCAGCGACGGCTGGGGAAACCATCCGATTCGGTGCGTTTGCTCCCGTGCTCAAAGACAGGCAGGTGCAGCGAGAACAAAACCACAGGCAGGCGCTTTATCTTCTGAGCTTTCAGAAGATCCAGATGATTTACGGCCTCAGAGAGGTGGACATCACTTCCATTGATGACGAAACTCTTGCCCGCCAGTTCGTGGTGATGCTGCAACAGGCGTTTGAAATTAGCCGTGGTCTCGGCTCCGACGCCAAAGATGACGCTGGCACGCTCGTCGATTTCCCCGCAGAATAGGGCGAAGTCCTCTTTTATGAATGCACCATGGCCGCCGCCCGCGCCGGACATCCCCCAAGAATTTGAAAAGGCCGTGGAGGCGAAGGAAAACGAAGCCGGTGTCGCGAGCACGCAGACCGTTCTCACGCCAAGCCAGGAGGAGGCGCTTAAACAGCAAAACAAGAGAACAGCGCCGCAGCTCAATTTGAATCCTCCCGGCATGGGGAAGGCTCTCGTCGTGAACCGGGCGCAGCGGGAACGTATTGAGAAAATGCAGCAAAGGGTTCAGGCCGGGAAAGGCAAGGCGCGGGATGATTTTGGAAGGTCGGCCGGAAGGGAGCTGTAGCGCAATTGGTGCGGGTAATCGGACTCGAACCGATACTCCTTGCGAAACCGAATTTTAAGTCCGGTGCGTCTACCATTCCGCCATACCCGCCCAAGGAGGTTTATATCAAATTCCGCTGGAAATCACAAGCGGGCCTCACCCCTGGCTCCTCGGGGCGCTGGAAGGGCTTTTTCGCCTTGGTTCGAGGTGAGTCTTGCGGACATTGACGGCGGAAGCGTCGATGGTGTCCTTGAGGTGCACGGCGTAGAACTCCTGAATCATTTTGACGCTGGTCCGGCAATTTTTCGCAATTTGGTAAATGTCAGCT
>DASWXG010000531.1:0-3929 GCA_036405615.1 Prosthecobacter sp.
TTTTCCAGGGCATCAGGGGCCACATAGGTCATCCGCAGAACGGCCGGTTGTGTGACATCGGTGAGATTGACGAACTCAAAATCCTCCAGCCGGTAGTTTCCCCGGTCGTTCAACAAGTCCTGGGCATACTTGAACCTTGCCTTGGGTTCTGTGCGCGCAAAGCCGCTGCGCATTCCGCTGGCGTAGTAGCCATTCAAGGTCAGTTCCTCCGTGATGCGCAGACCGTCCGGTGCCACCAGGCTGAAACTGCGCTTGGAGGTGACATCGCCGCTGCCCACGGGTGCAGCAGGAATGGTCTCAATGCGGGCACCGTCCGGATCCAGCACCAGGGCAGGCATGCCCCACAATCCATAGGGGCTGCAATCCGCCACGGCCAGATAACCTGAGGTAGTGTCCACAAACAGCGTGTCCTTCAGGTCCGGCACATAGACGATGGCATGGTTGAAGGCATCCAGCGTGGGCAGCTTCAGTTCGACGTCCCAGCGGGAATTGATGAGCGCGAGATGGGAACGGATCCCAGAGGCACGCAGCAGATGATGCAGCAAAAGCGCCTGGTCCTTGCAGTCGCCGTAACGCTGCTGGAGCGTGAGCGAAGGCGCATTGGGAATCTGCCCCCTGACACCAAACTCGATGGCCTTGTAACGCACAGATTTCTGCACATGGGCAGTGAGGGCACGCACCTTGCCTTTAAGATCCGTCTTGCCCTCGGTCAGCTTGCGGGCTTCGGCCTCCACCTCGGGATCAGGTTTCAGCAATCCGGCAATGTCCGCCAGATACTGGCGGCCCAGTTCCCCCCAGTTTTTGTCCTTGCCAACGAGGGCGACATAAGGAGCCCACTTCTCCACGGGCTGCTGGTAGACTTCATCGGTGACCAGAGGGGCATCGGTCACTTCGTAAACCAGCCGGTCCTTGGTTTCAGAAACTTTGATCCGGCTGTCATTCACCTTCTGGGTCAGGACAGAAGACACATCACCCGTCACGCTCAGGCATTCGAGCCGGGCGGGAATGCCCGAGGCAAACAGATGCCGGGTGATGGGGAAGACCTTGCGCTGATACAGCCTCTCGATCGTGACTTCGCAGTCCAGGGTATAACCAGGTTTTAAACCAGGGACCTGCACATGCACCGTGCGGTCGGTGGTGGCCATGGCACCATCGCCAGTATCAAGCACGTAGGCATCATCCAGGCCTGCTTTGGCCACGACCTTTCCGGAGGCATCGCGGACTTCAGCGCGGTTGACATGCAGCCTCTCGATCACCGGATCATAGGTGTATTCCAGGGTGCTGAAGCTGTCTGCCCCCTCTTCATTGAGAATGCGGATGATCCTGCGCGTGGTGGTGCGCATGAGGCTGGTCGGGGAATAATGGATGGAACGCGCCCACAGCAGCATCGCTGCATGGTGCCCTTCGCCATAACTCTCCGGCAGCTCTTGCAGCCCCTCCAGCTGCCCGGCGATTTCAGGCGGCAGAGGCACAGGCTCGATGGCGGCTTTGATGTCCGCATTGCTACCCTGCCCCAAAGAGGCCGAAACCTCCTGCAAAGCCGTTTTGACCTCCTCATTTTCTGGTGCGATCCCCGCTGCCTTGTCAAAGCTGGCCCGAGCATCCTTGTACCATTTGCGGCCCATGTGGGACCAGCCGCGCATGAGATGCAGCCGCACCGAGTCCTGGCCTGCTTTTTCCAGGGTGTCTGCAAGCGCCAGCGCCTTTTCATACTCTCCCTGCCGGTTGCTCAGCTCACCCAGGGCATAGGAAGCCTCTGCATAGTCCGGCTCATCCTGGATGAGCTTTTCCATCTGCTTCACGGCCTCCTCCGGTTGACCCACGCGATCCAGCACCTGGGCCTGCCAGAGGCGGGTGCGCGGCTCTTGCTGGGCTGCCGCATAGGCTGCCGTTACTTCCAGGGCGAGGTCGTTTTCAGACCGGTTCAAAAGCTCGTTGATGCAGGCCAGCACGTCATCGTTCTGCCGGTAACCGCTTTTGAACAAAGCCAGCAGCTGCTCTTTGCCCTCCTTCGCCTTGCCTGCCTTCAACAGGAGCCACGCACGTCTCATGAGATGCACGGGCTGGTCGGCAAAGGAACGGTCCTTTGCCCGCTCCATGATGGCCAAAGCGGCTCCGTATTTTTCCTGCTGCTCCAGCGACTGGGTGATGTTCTCAAAATAGGCCCGTTCATCCGGCTGGCGGCGGCTGGCCTCACGGAAGTAGGCCAGGGCCTTCTCGTGGTCGTTGCGGTTATGGTACCAAAGACCCACCTGGTTATGCCAGCGGGCCAGCACTTTGGCGGCATCTTTCGTTGCAGGCGGCGCGGCCGGAGACTCCGGCACAAAAAGCTCGATGGTGTCCAGCGCCTTGCGGAGTTCCTCCAAAGTGCCGCGAGATTCTTTGCGCACCCAGCCGCCCGTGCCCCAGACGTGTTTGCCCGTCTGGTAAATCCGGAACAGGTAGCGGAAATTCATGCCCTCTTCAATTTCCCGCTCGGTGGTGATTTCCAGCCCGGGAAACGGCTTGTCCAACGTGCGTGTGGCAAAGGCTGCATCACTGCGGTTGTAGGTGAAATCCAGATCTGCCAGATAAGCCCTTGCCACGGCATCCAGAGCGGGCTGCTCCTCGCCGAACAGCCCGTGACAGGGGGTGATGATCAAACCCGAATTCAGGCTCTGCGCGGCAAACGTGGCCAGCACCGGAGGATCACCGCTTTTTTCTTTGCCGGGTATCCAGGATTTCCAGCCCTGGTTGGCCAGCTTGACGCGGTAACCCTGCGCCAGGTTCTCCTGGTTCAATGCAAGGTCACTGCCGGAGGTCTTGCGGCTCTTGTCCAGAATCCGGAAACTCTTGGCCACGCTCTCGCTGGCTTCCTTGATTTTCGTCTCCTGGTCTGCCTGCTTTCCCCAGACCGTGATCTGCCAGACATACCCACGGTGGTTCAGCACCCACTGGTCATAAGCCACTTCGGTTTTCGTCTGCCGGTCCTGCACAGCAGAGCGGATGCGGCGGGCTGGCAACTGGTCCATCTCCACGCTGGACTCGGTCTGGGTGTGGACTTCGCTCTTGCCAGCCATGTTGGTCTTGACCGCCGCGACGACGTCTTCCAGACCGCCGTTACTAAACAGGTCGCTCTCTTCCGCAATGACCGTCAGGTACATCTCTTCCTCCGGCCAGGCATAGGCGAGGCAGGCATCGTTCATCAGACCTGCCGGAGAACGCGACTGCCAGCCCCCATGTGGCGGACGAATGGCGAAGTTCCATTTCTCCATGCGTGTCTCGTCCGCCACCTGCACCTGACGGGCCTGTTCACCGATCTTTTCCGCCAGCTGGCGGAGAGGCTCGGACAGGATGCTTCCCGCAGTTCCCAGCAGTGTAAATGTTCCCAGGATGAGCGCCCAGACCGCTTGTTTTCTTCCTTGGTTAAAGCGCTGAGAGTCGTAGAGGCTCAGGCCGACGATGGCCAGGACAAGAACGGCCACTGTGAGAGGAAGGGTGAGCACAAAGATGCCCCAATGCAGATTTTCGGGAATGTGACCATGCCTTACCAAAAGCCCCCAGACCGCGTTGGGGATCCAGGCGGCCAGCAGCAGCGCCAGCGAGAGCACACACAGAGAGCTGGTGGCGGGCCGCCGAAGCACTTCCACACATTTAAACAAGCCCGCGATCATGAAACAAATCACCAAGCCTTCGCCCACCCACTGCCCGGTCTTTTCAGCAGCGGAGTTCGTATCCAAGGCCAGCAAAATGTGGAAAAATGACATTGGGGTTTCTTTAATGTCAGCCGTGGCCGGATGCAATCTCCTCCACTGTGCAAGCCCGGTCAAAAGGGGGCTGTTTCCAGCTTGGCAAGCCTGGGGTCCCTGCACTAGCCTTGCCTGCATGCGCCCCTTGTTGCTCTGCTGTCTGCCCCTGCTTCTGACCCAATGCGTGGATCCTTATGGCAA
>DASWXG010000532.1:0-2527 GCA_036405615.1 Prosthecobacter sp.
CGGGCGACGGGCGGAGAATGGCACCGTTCCCCTCCGCTATCCGCTGCGTGAAATGGAATCCGGCGGTTACTGGCAGCGAAGCCGGCGCAACATCGAGGACTCAGACGGCACCTTGATTTTGTACTTTGGTGAACTGGAAGGCGGTACAGAAAGGACCGTGAGACATTGCACCGCTGTGGGCAAGCCCTGCCAGGTGGTCAATGGCGACGAAGTCTCTCCGCTCAGGGCGGCGGAACTTGCCGGACTCTTTGTGAAGGAACATGGCATCATGCATCTGAACGTGGCTGGTCCGCGGGCCAGCAAATGCGTTCAGGCAAAGGCCTATGCGCATGCTGCGGTGAAAGCGCTCCTCGAGTGCATCGCAAAGGCAGGCTGAGTTTTACACGGCCTTTACAGACACCTCAGACGTTGCGGAACACACTGGGCTGTCAGCCGATTCCATTCTATGAAAACCCGTTTCATGCTTTCCTGGAGCCTCGTGCTCATCCTTTCTTCCGCCGCCGTTTCTTCTTACGGGCAGTCTGTGGATACACGGCGTCATGTGGAAGTAAGCGCCACCGCCAAGATTGTTGCCGAGGCGGATATCGCCTCCTGGCAGCTGCGCATCCGGGGCGAAGCTCCAGCTCTCGCAAAAGCATCTGCAAGCCTGGATGAATCTGCGCAGGCATTGGTCCAACGGCTGAAGGAGGCGGGTGTGCCGGCCGATGCCCTTCGCCTCAGCGGGATTGCGTCCGGAAGGCATTTTGAGGAGAACGGACGGGAGCGCGTTTTTAAAGGTTACTTCGCCGAGCGCTCGGCAGCCGTTGAACTGAAAGATCTTGGTAAACGACAGGTCTTGGAGACCGCCCTGCTGGCAGATGACCGTGTGGAAATTGTGCAGGTCACGCTGCGTTCAACCCGGCATGAAGAACTGCGTCGGGAGTCTCTGTTCGCAGCGGTAGCTGCTGCGAAGGAAAAGGCGGCGGCGCTGGCCCGTGAGGCCGGGGCGGAGATCAGCACGGTTTTGGAGATCCGGGAGACGGTCACCAATCCGGTCTGGAACTCTTCTCTCTCCAACAGGATCGCCGTGCAGGACGGTGAAGGCGGTTCTGTTGAGTTTGAGAGAATCGAATATCCGGCTGCTGTAACCCTGAAGTTTGCCCTCAAGTAAGGCGTGATTTCACTCCCAGGTTTTCAGCAGTTCATGTCCTTCCCGAAAACGGGGTGACAGCGCCAGAGCATCCAGCAGATGGCGTTTGGCCGTGGCAGTGTCACTGCCATTCAAAAGGCGGGCCAGACGGTAGTGAACCGGGGCCGCTGACGCGGGAGCCAGGATGAGCAGCTTGCGGCAGGCGAGCACTGCGTCTGAAGTGCGGCCCTGTCCTTCGGCGGCATCTGCTGCGGCTTGATGAGGGCTGCGCAAAAAGGGATTCAGGGCGATGGCCCTCTGGGCGTTGGTCTCCAGGGCGGCCCAGTCTTTTTTGACCGTGTCGGTTTCGATCAGCCGCAGGATGGCCGCCATGGCGCTGGGATTCTTTTCCACAATGACCCGCAGTTCTTGCAGTTCGTCAGTCTCGCGGCCCAGTTTTGCCAGGGCGTCCGCCTTGATCTGGTGCCCGCCGGCCAAGCTCACATCTTCCGGAACCAGAGAGATCATCTCTTCGGACAGGGGCAGTGCCTCCTGCCATTTTTCATCCTGGACAAGGGCCGCGACCTGCCGCCTCAGCGCCCACAGGTTTTGAGGGTGCTTTTTGCGGTATTCTGCCAGCGATGCCGGATCGGTAGGATTGACTTCTTCCGGGGAGGGTTCGGACCAGTCGGCCTTGGCTCCATAGGCCCGTGCCTGCTGCTTGAAGTACTCATCAAAATCTTTTTCCAGTTTGCCGATGTCTTCGGTGTGGGCCGCAATGGCCACGTTGATGGGCTTGCCTTCCGCCAGGTCGGCCAGGATGCGTTTGAGGCTTTCGTGGCCAAAACGTTCCAGCAACCACGCCACGACCTGGCTGGACTGAAAATAGGCGAAGATGACATCATCGTTATCCTTGGCTTTCAGGAAGGCGCTGCTGAGTTGGCTCAAAGGTGTGGGCCCTTTTTCTTCGTCCAGGATGTGTTCGCGAAATTCCGCTGTCATCGCCATGCCCAGGCGGTTGTTTCGCTGGCCTTCTTCATAAACACTGATGCCTTCGCTCAGCCAGCGCGGCATCTTGTTGCGGGTCAGGCTGAGAGTCACGACATGGCAGAACTCATGCCAAAGGGTAGATTCCCAGTTGTTGCGCCCGTGCGCCAGACTGCCTGGGCTGTTCATGGTGATCACAGTGCCAAAGCACACGCCCAAGAGCCCCTGGCCGCCGAGGCTGCCAAAGGTGCGGATGGCAAAGTCCTGCTGCGCTCCGAAAAACTCCACCAGCACGGGGCGCTTTAGCTCCAGCCCATACTTGGGACATAGCGCGGCTTTGGCATCCCGGAGAATCGCCAGCGCGCGTTCACCATAGACCGGCCAGTCCCGTTTTGGCATCTTCAGGATGAAGTCGTCAAAAGTCTGCGTGGT
>DASWXG010000533.1:0-7580 GCA_036405615.1 Prosthecobacter sp.
GACGCGGGCTGTGCGAACGTCCTGAAGCATGCAGCAGGAGAGGGCGCATGAGCAACGCACCACCTGCTTTGACCCTGCAGACCTCTTCGGGCTGCATCTCCCGCCATTCACAAATCCCGGCTACAGAAAGCCGACCTGATGCATGCGATCCCGGGATGACCCGCAGCGCCCCATTGGCCTCGTCCGCCGCATCCAGGTGCAGACGCAAGGTCAGCATCTGTCGCAGGCATTCCACAGGCGGTTGTACATGCACCTGGCCGTCTTTGACGCTCCACGGACCAAAACCTGGCACTTCTTTCCTTTCTCTGACCACGATTGTCAGGTCCTGATGCCAGGGCACCAGCCAGTTGGTCTCCGGTGACTTGTCGAAAAAGATGCCTCTCACAGGCCGGACAGAGCCTTGCGGCAAGAAGGGCTTCACCCATCGGGTCAGTTCCTCAGCATGGGCAATTCTCGAGATCTCGGGTATGGCCAGCACCCCACGCCGTCCGGCCGCTGTACCAGGCCCCAGACAGTCCAGCAAATGCTGCCGTGTATCTTCGTCCACCAACGAGGGCACGACCCAAAAGCCGTTTGTTTCCAGCGAGGCCCCGGCTTGCGCGAAAG
The DNA here is from genome assembly GCA_036405615.1 of Prosthecobacter sp. GTDB lineage: Bacteria > Verrucomicrobiota > Verrucomicrobiia > Verrucomicrobiales > Verrucomicrobiaceae > Prosthecobacter. Next base: position 607 of record DASWXG010000533.1, read on the forward strand.
ACTGCGAAGATGTCATGCCATGACATCCATGCCACCGAGCGCCTGGCAAAGAGAATCGTCAGCCGTCACCTTTCCTCCAAAGAAAAACGCTGACCGGCGAACCGGTCAGCGTTGGAGATTTAGATCCTTGTGAAGTCCTTCTCAGGAAGCCTTCGCAGGCGCGGCCGGGGCCGGAGCTTCAGGCTGGGCCGGTGCCGGCACTGGGGCAGGCGCGGGAGGCGGGGTCGGAACCGGAGCTGCTGGAGCAGGTTTGACCTCGATCTTCGGAGCTTCAGGAACAGGTGCGGCAGGAACAGGAGCAGCTGGTGCTGGAACCGGAGTTGGAGCAGGCACGGGCTTCACTTCCACCTGGGGTGCCGGAGCAGGCACAGCAGGGGTCGAAGCTGGAGCGGGCGCAGGAACAGGTGTCACCTCCACTTTCGGAGCCGGGGCTGCGGGAGCAGGGGCCGGGGTCACTTGAATCTGGGGAGCAGGCATGGCCGCACCAGGAGTGACCTGGATCTGCGGAGCCGCACCTTCAGGAAGGCCAGGAACCGGGCTCAATGGAGACCCCAGATTGAACTTCGGAGCCCCAGGGATGGCAGCTGCCGGATCCACCTTGGGTTTTGGCGGGCCATCCACTTCCTTGGTTGGAAGCTGGGCTGCAATCCACTTCAGGCGGCTTTCGCTCTGGTCTGCAAAAGCAGAGTCAGCGCCGTCGCCCTTGGTGGAGACTGCCTCATAAGCGGCCTTCGCTTCCGCTTCCTTGCCTTCAGCCCAAAGCTGGTCGCCGATACGAAGCTGGGCAACAGCTGCGGAGTCAGACTTGGGAAACTCTGACAGGATGCGGTCAAACGCTGCCTTGGCACCTGCCTTGTCACCCGTGGCTTCCAGTTTGGAAGCCAGAGCCAGCAGCCCTTCCGCCAGAAGCGGGTGGCTGCCAAACTTGGTGGTGAACTCGCGGAGAGCAGCTACGGAAGAGTCTTTCTTGTTCTGGGTCCAAAGCAGGTCGGCCTTCAGCAGCAGAGCGTTGCCTGCGGAGGTGGAGCCGGGATACTCGCTCACCACAAGGTCGCAGTCCTCCACGGTTTTGGCGGCGGCGAACGCCTCCCCGGCAGCCACAGCCTTGGACCGGGCAGCCATTCTCATCACGCCGTAGGCGACAGCGCCCACGGCGATGAGGACAAACAGGATGACCAGTTTCTTGATGTTTGCCTCGAGGAAACGCTCCATCGGCGTGGAGGTGTCAAGCTCGATGGTTGGGGGTTGAAGGGGAGGAGTCTCTTTGGACATGGACCTTGGATTTGAAGACTGAAACAATGAACTGACAATCAGGCACCCACCTTGGCGCGGGCTTCATCAGCCAGGGCGGTGGAGAGGTAACGTTCGCCAGTAGAGCAAGCCACGGTGACGATCAGCTTGCCTGCGTTTTCAGGGCGCTGGGCGACGCGGATGGCGGCCACCACGTTGGCACCGGTGCTGATGCCGACCAGGAGACCTTCCTCCTTGGCCAGGCGGCGTGCCATGGCGAAGGCTTCGTCGTTGCTGACCTTGACGCACTCCACAATCTGCGGATTGCCTGCGCTGTCGGTCAGATGCAGGTTTTTCGGCACGAAACCGGCGCCGGTGCCCTGGATCTTGTGAGGACCGGGCTGCACAGGCTCACCTGCCAGCGTCTGGTTGATGACCGGGGAAGCCTCAGGCTCCACGGCGATGGCCTGAAAGCTCGGGCGGCGGGGTTTGATCACTTCGCAGGTACCGGTGATGGTACCGCCCGTGCCGACGGCAGACACGAAGATGTCCACCTTGCCGTCCGTGTCCGCCCAGATTTCCTCAGCGGTCGTTTTCATGTGGACAGCCGGGTTGGCCGGATTTTCAAACTGCTGTGGCATCCAGGCGTTCGGAGTCTCCTTGAGGATCTCTTCAGCCTTGGCGATGGCTCCCTTCATGCCCTGGGGGCCAGGGGTCAGCACCAGTTCGGCACCCAGAAGCGCCAGCAGCGTGCGGCGCTCAAGGCTCATCGTCTCCGGCATGGTCAGCACCAGCTTGTAGCCTTTGGCAGCAGCCACGAAAGCCAGGGCGATGCCGGTGTTGCCGCTGGTCGGCTCGACGATCAGCGTGTCCTTGGTGAGAATGCCACGGGCCTCGGCGTCTTCAATCATCGCCATGCCGATACGGTCCTTCACGCTGCCGAGCGGGTTGAAGAACTCGCACTTCAGGGCGATGGTGGCGTTCAGGCCTTCCGTCACTTTGTTCAGTTTGACCAGCGGAGTTTTACCGACGGTTTCGACGATGTTGTTGTAGATGTGGCCCATGACAGTTCAGGGATTGAGTTTGAGGAGACGACGGACAGACGATTAGTGCTGGTTGCAGAACTCTTCAAAGCGGTCCATGCCCGCGTTGATGACGTCCAGCCCCGTAGCATAGCTGAAGCGAAGAGTGTATTCCGCACCGAAAGCCACGCCAGGAACAGCCGCCACTTTGCCTTTGCTCAGCAGCTTCTCGCAGAAGTTCACCGACTTGATGCCGTAAGACTCGATGCCGACCAGGAAGTAGAAGGCACCTTTGGGCTCGACGACCTTGAGACCCTTGATGGCCTGCAGGCGGCTCAGCATATACTGGCGGCGCACGTCGAACTCGTCACGCATGTCAGCCACGATCTGCTGGTCGCCCTGGAGAGCGGCGATAGCACCATACTGGGCGAAGGTGGTCGGGTTGCTGGTGGTGTGGCTCTGGATGGTGTCGATCGCGTCGGCGATTTTCTTCGGAGCCGCGGTGTAGCCGAGGCGCCAGCCAGTCATGGCGTAGGCCTTGGAGAAACCATTGACGGTGATGGTGTGATCAAAGATCTCCTTGCTGATGCTGGCGATGCTGACGTGCTTCTCTTCACCGTAGACCAGCTTTTCATAGATTTCGTCCGAGAGGATGAGGATGTCTTCAGCCGCGGCGATTTCACCGATGGCCTTCAGCTCTTCACGGGAATAGACGGAGCCAGTGGGGTTGCCAGGGCTGTTGATGATGATCATCTTGGTCATCGGGGACATGGCGTCCTCGAACTCTTCCGGAGTGATCTTCCAGTCGTTTTCCAGCTTGGTCTCGACGATCACCGGGATGCCGCCCACCAGCTTCACCATTTCAGGATAGCTGGTCCAGTAAGGAGCCGGGATGATGACTTCATCGCCCGGGTTCACCACAGCGGCGATGGCGTTGTAGCAGCTGTGCTTGGCACCGCAGTTCACGCTGATCTGGGAAGGGTCATACTGGATGCCGTTGTCCACCAGCAGCTTGGCGGCAATCGCTTCGCGCAGCTCGATCAGGCCTGCGCTTTCCGTGTAGCGGGTCTTGCCGGAAGTCAGGGCCTCAAGAGCTGCGGTGGTGATGTGGTCAGGCGTGTTGAAGTCAGGCTCCCCTGCACCGAAGCTCAAGACGTCCACTCCCTGCTTCTTCAGAGCCTTCGCCTGACTGGTGATGGCGAGGGTCATGGAGGGCGAAAGTTCGGCGATGTTTTTGGCGATGAAGTCCATAGTGGGAAAAGGTGCGGAGCTGGTGGTTGTCGGGTCCCCTCGGGAAGGGCTGGCTAAAAAGGAGCGGGGAGCGTGTTTGTCAACGCTGGTGCGTGGAGACATGGTGCCTCTCCAGGCGGGTTTTCAAGCCTCGATTTGCATTCACCCCCCATCAGATGGCCGTTTTTTTCGGCTTTCAGGCCAGGATGAATCCTTTAATAAGTGGCCCGCCCGCCAGAAAGATCGAAAACAGCTCCCGTAGAAAACGAACACTCTTCCGAGCAAAGCCAGGCAGCCAGAGCCGCCGCCTCGTGTTTTTGACCAAAACGCCCCATGGGAATTTTGGACAGCATGTAGTCAATATGAAGCTGGCTCATCTGCTTGAGGATGTCCGTTTCGATCACCGCAGGGGTGATGCAGTTGACCGTGATGCTGTTTGTCGCCAGTTCTTTGCCCAGGCTCTTGGTGAGGGCAATGACACCCGCTTTAGAAGCACTGTAGTGCGCCGCATTCGGGTTGCCTTCCTTGCCGGCGACAGATGCAATGTTCACAATCCGGCCGTAACCGTTCTCCAGAAGGTGGGGCACAACGGCACGGCAGCACACAAACGTGCCGGTGAGATTGATGTCCAGCACCCGCTGCCAGTCTTCCGGCCGCAATTCCCAGGTCTTGGCGTTGTTGCCCGCAATCCCCGCGTTGTTGACCAGAATATCCAGCTTCCCAAACGCATCCAACGCCACCTGGACTGCAGCGTCAGCCGATTCCGGACGGGTGACATCCACTTGGGCGACTGCCACCTGCCCATGGGCAGACAAGGTCGCTTTTGCTTCTTCAAGCGCCGCTGCATCGACATCCCAAAGGCAGACAGAGGCCCCTGAGAGCAGCAGACGTTCTGCAATGGCATACCCGATACCGCGCGCGCTGCCGGTGACCACGGCCACACGGCCACGAAGACAAATGGAGTTCATAAGGAAAAGACCATACGCAGCCCAGCGCGTGATTCTTGTCCCCCGTTCCGCAGATCACCGATTCCGTGCAGTCATGCGTCCCACCGCATTTTGAGAGGCTCCCGTTAGCATTTGCCAACGTATTCAAACTCAATGACGGATTAAGAACGCGCGAGCCACCCTTCCCTTGAAGATCCTTTACCACATGGCAAAGAATATCCGTAGGATTGCAAAAATCTGCCTAAACACCCCTACCCTCCGTCTGTTTTCACAAGGATGGGCCAGCCGCAGCATGGATTTCCTGGCATACCAGCACAAACGTGCCCGGCGGCGGGCTCTGGAACAAAAGCTGAGGAAACAAGGCACCTACGGCAATGTGGTGCAGAAGGGCCCGTTCAAGGGCATGGCCTACCCGGAGACGGGTTATGTGTCCTGCCGGTTTCAAAAGATCATTGGCAGCTACGAACATGAGCTTCATGCGTTGATCGACCTTCTTGTCCAGTCCCGACCCTACACGCACCTGGTGAACATTGGCTCTGCGGACGGATACTTCACCGTGGGCCTCGCCCGCAGCCTGCCCGCCATGCGGGCCGTGGCGTATGAAGAGAATGAAGAACCCCGCACGCTGCTGAAGCATCTGGCATCCCTGAACAAGGTGGAGGATCGCATACGCATTGAAAAAAGATGCACGCCGGAAGATCTGCTGGCCCTGGAGTCTGAACTCATACCCTCCTCTACCCTCGTGGTATGCGACGTGGACGGTTATGAGATCGAACTGCTGGCCGAAAGCGGCATCAACTGGTTGAGACAGGCAGATCTTCTGGTGGAAACGCACGATTGCCTGCGCAGCGGAGTCAACAGCAGGATGATCGCCGCCTTCTCCGGTTCACATCACCAGATCCAGATCACCAACGCAGGCCTTGCATATGGCGAATACCCTCTTTTGAGGAATCTGAATTTTCTTGAGATTGAAGCCCTGGTCAGTGAAGACCGCCAGGGCATCCAGGACTGGCTGTTCATGACCCCGGACCGCGCCTGCCATGAGGAGGTCAGGCACCTCGGCAAAACCGTCGGCCACAGTGTGGTGCCCACCCGTGAGACCGTGATGTCGACAGCGGTGCTCTCCTAACCGGAAGCCGGTCATCGGGGCATCCACACCCGCGCAAAAGTTTCCACCTGCTGACCAGCAGCGTAATCTGCCGTGTCAAGCCGTGGCTGAGGGGTCAATGAAAATCCCTTGCCCCTCAGTGCAAAGCGTGTTCTCTGAGCTTTCCAACTCACCCCTCCAACTTCACACATGACCGAACGTCGCGTCGTTATCACCGGAATCGGAACCGTCTCCCCGCTGGGGAACAACAAGGACGATTTCTGGAAAAACCTCCTGGCTGGAAAGAGCGGCATCCGCCGCATCCAGAGCATGGACACCACCAATTATGACTGCAAGATCGCGGGTGAAGTGGTGGACTTTGACCCCACCCCCTTCTTCAACAACCACAAGGAAGCCCGCCGTGCCGACCGCTTCTTCCAGCTGGCCATGGCCGCCTCCAAGATGGCCGTCAAGGACAGCGGCCTGAACCCTGACAGCCTGGACCCGCACCGCATCGGTGTGATGGTGGGCAGCGGCATCGGCGGTCTGAGCACCATCGAAACGCAGTATGAGATCCTTCTGAACAAGGGGCCCGGCCGTGTTTCGCCTTTCCTGATTCCGATGATGATCACCAACATCGCCACGGGGATGATCGCCACCGAGTTTGGCTTCATGGGGCCAAACATGTGCATCACCACCGCCTGCGCGACGTCTAACAACAACATTGGTGAAGCCTGGCGCATCATCAAGTTTGGCGATGCAGACGCCATCGTCTGCGGCGGCTCTGAAGCCTCCATCCGCCCGTGCGGCCTCTCCGGCTTTGCCAACATGAAGGCGCTGTCCATGCGCAATGATGATCCTGAGCGCGCCTCCCGCCCGTGGGACACCGGCCGTGACGGCTTTGTCATGGGCGAAGGTGCCGGCGTCGTGGTCATTGAAGAACTTGAGCACGCCAAGAAACGCGGTGCCACGATTTATGCGGAGCTGGCCGGATACGGCGTCACCGCCGATGCCTACCACCTCACCGCCCCGCATCCGGAAGGTCTCGGTGCCTCCAAGTGCATGGAGATGGCCCTGCGTCACGCCAAGATGAACGCGACAGATGTGCAGTATGTGAATGCCCACGCCACCTCCACCCCAGTGGGTGACATGTGCGAACTGCGCGCCATCAAACGCACCTTTGGCGACTATGCCAAGGACGGCCTGCTGGTGTCCGGCACCAAGTCCATGACCGGTCACCTCCTGGGTGCCGCAGGTGGCATTGAGCTCGCAGCATGTATCCTGGCGCTTCGTGACCAGGTGGTTCCTCCGACCATCAACGTCGAGAACCTGGATCCGGAAGTGGATGTGGACATCGTTGCCAACACCGCACGTCCGGCCAAGGTCAATGCAGCCCTCAGCAACAGCTTCGGCTTCGGAGGTCACAACTCCGCCCTGCTGGTGAAGAAGTTCGAGGAG
>DASWXG010000534.1:0-2356 GCA_036405615.1 Prosthecobacter sp.
GAACGTTCCGGGTTGAAGAGCCGTCTGACTCCGGTTTCTTCGCGGGCTGCCACCTTGGCGGAGCTGAAACGCTGCCATCTTGAGCACTACGTTGAACTGGTGAAAGAGGAGGTGGCTGCAGGACTGGATACTCTGAGCACGGGGGATGCGCAGATTGGCGAAAAGAGCTACGACGTGGCTGTGCATGCAGTGGGTGCCGTTTTGAATGCCGTGGACGAGGTCATGACAGGGCGCTTGAACCGCGCCTTCTGCGCCGTCAGGCCGCCGGGTCACCATGCCAGACCTTCCCAGGGCATGGGCTTTTGCCTTTTCAACAACATTGCCCTGGGGGCACGCCATGCTCAAAAGCAACATGGAGCGGCCAAGGTGGCCATTGTGGACTGGGACGTGCACCACGGCAATGGCACCCAGGACATCTTCTATGATGACGGAAGTGTTCTCTTTGCCAGCACCCACCAGTCTCCCTGGTATCCCTTCACCGGTCACGCAGATGAAACCGGAGCTGGCAAAGGTAAGGACTGCACGCTGAACCTCCCTTTCGCCGCCGGGGCCGGGATGAAAGAAATTGGCACGGCGTTTCAAGACCGGGTCCTCCCCGCGATCAGCCGGTTCAAACCTGACCTCATCATGATCTCAGCAGGCTTTGATTCCCGGGAGGGAGATCCGCTCGGCAAGTTCAAGCTGACGGATGCCGACTTTGCCCAGCTCACCCGCTGGCTGATGGCCGCTGCGGCCGAGCATTGCCAGGGGCGGATCGTTTCTGTTCTGGAAGGGGGTTATGATCTGGCCGGTCTGGCCAGTGGGGTCACAGCCCATGTCACCGCTTTGGCCGGTGAGGATGGGTAGGCGGTTCGCCTGTGCGCATTCGCAGTGGCAGTCACTCAAAAATGGTTTTGGGTGGAGGCCCCCTCATGCAAGACCTCCTCAAGCTCGAAAAGCGCCACCAGTGGCATCCGTTTACGCCCATGCAGGCCTGGTGCGATGAACGGCATGAGCCGCTGATGCTGGTTTCAGGTGAGGGCTGCTGGCTGACGGACCAGCACGGCTTCCGTTATTTTGACGGGAACAGCTCCATCTGGACCAACATCCATGGGCACAACCACCCCACCATCAATGCGGCTATCCAGGCCCAGCTGGGCCGGGTGGCGCATACCTCATTTCTCGGCTTTACCCACGAGCCCGCCATTGAATTGGGGCGGCAGCTGGTGGGATTGCTGCCGGGGGAACCGCTGAGCCGGGTGTTCTATTCGGATGACGGCTCCACCGCCATCGAGTGCGCCATGCGCATGGCTCTGCAGTATTGGAAACAAAACGGCCATCCGCAGAAGGACACCATTGTCGCCTTTGACCGTGCCTATCACGGTGATACCCTCGGCGCTGCAAGCGTGGGCGGCATTCCTGTCTTCAAGGGCAGCGGCAACGACTTTGGCTACCGGGTGCAGAGGGTGCCCAATCTGGAAGCGTTGGAAACGCTGACGGCCGAACAAACTTTACATCTCGCGGCAGTGATCATCGAACCTCTGATCCAGGGCAGCGCGGGCATGCGCCTGTGGCCAAAAGGCATGCTGAAGGCCCTGTCGGAGTGGTGCCAGAAACATGACGTGTTTTTGATCCTCGACGAAGTCATGACGGGCTTTGGCCGCACGGGAAAGATGTTTGCCTGCCAGCATGAGGGCGTGGTGCCGGATTTCCTCTGTCTGGCCAAAGGCCTCACCGGTGGTTATTTGCCGATGGCGGCCACGATGACCACGGAGCGGGTGTTTGAAGGCTTCCTCGGCGCAGGCCGCGCCTTCTACTACGGCCACAGTTACACGGCGAGCCAGCTGGGTTGCGCGGCAGCCCTGGGCAGCCTGCAGGTGTTCAGAGATGAGCAGGTGATGGAAAAGCTGCCGGAAAAGATCCGCCTGTTTTCTTTTATCGTGAACTCCCTGCGAGATGTTCCGGCAGTCCGGGACATCCGTCTGTGTGGCTTGATCGCCGGCATCGAAGTGGGGCCGTTCCCTCCGGAAGACCTCACCGGGGTGAAGATCTGCCTGGCGGCGCGAAAACACAGCCTGCTGACGCGCCCGGTGGTGGACACACTGGTGCTGATGCCGCCCCTGGCGGCAACTGAAGATGAACTCATCGAGATGGTAGAGGCCCTGCGGCTGGCCATCCTGGAGGTCACGCAAGACCGGCCCGAGTGAGCAGCGCCATGGGGTCCGGATCCCGGCCCATGAAGTCGCGAAACAGTTTGGCCGGGTCTTCAGAGTTGCCCCTGCTGAGCAGTTTGTCGCGGAACTCGCGTCCGACTTTGGGATTGAGCACGCCTTCGTTTTGGAAACGGGTGAATGCATCTGCATCCAGCACCTCCGCC
>DASWXG010000535.1:0-5384 GCA_036405615.1 Prosthecobacter sp.
GCAGGCGGGGATGCACCACACCCGCTGCATGAAACAGGGTGCTGTTCCGCCCCGGGAAAAACACGGGCAAAACGGTGGCCTGAGTGCGGCGGACGAGGGCGCCCACATGGCTGCTCCACTCCGGCTCCTCAATGCCTGTGCCGGGTTTGTAGCCCGCGACTTCACCGGCCGGGAAGATGGCCATGGCACCGCCGTTTTTCAGATGCTTGATGGCCTCCTTCATCGCTGCCAAATTGCTCCGTGCAGCGGCCTCTCCGCCAAACGGGTTCACCGGGATGATGTGCGGGCGCAGCGCAGGAAACATGGCCAGCATGGAGTTGGTCATGATCTTCAGTTCCGGCCGGTACTTGGAGATATACTGGGCCAGCAGCACCGGATCCAGAATGCCGAAAGGATGGTTGGCGATGATCACCAGCGGTCCGCTTTTGGGGAACTCAAAGTCGGCCGCAGTGTCCACGATGCTGGCGGAGTCCATCTCCTGCAGCACGGCGTCAAACCACGCATGGCAGGTGGCATCCACCGGGTTTCCCGGAAGGCGGGCGCAGGCACCGTTGTAGATTTCGTCCAGACCGCGCAGGCCGAGGCTGCGGTCCAGCAGCGGACCCAGTATCTGATAAGCGCCTTTCTGCCAGGGCGTACGCAGATAGTTTCGAACATCTAAAATCATGGGGGCACGGGAGGAAAACGGTGCATCAATCTATCGGCGGCTGCACTCCGTTAAAGGTGTGAAAGCGTGCCGTTCTTGTCACCGGGGGGCTGCATGGGTGTCACGATCTGCCGGGGCTGGCAAGGGAAAGGGAAGACCCCGGTTTCCCGCCTGGAAGGAGAAAGCCGGGGTCTGGCGAGGGGCAGGAAATTCTGTTTTAGCGCAAAGCTTCCTGGATGCGCAGCTTCCAGTCGGCAGCCATGAGGCTGTAGCTGCAGCGTTCCTGATGGTACATGATGCCTCGGGAGACATTGACAAGGATGGGTGCCTGCCGGCCGCTGCCTTTCAGGGCAGAGAGATCTCCCCCCTGGGCACCCAGGCCGGGGATGAGAAGCGGAACATCCGGGGTGCGGGCCAGCACATTCTCTTCGGCATTGGTCAAACCGATGACCAGACCCACCTCTTTGCTGACTTTGGTCATGTCCGCCACCAGTTCGAACACCTTTCGATTGCCGCCAGTCGGTTGAAGCTCAACGTCCTTGGCTCCGGGATTGGAAGTTACGCCTAATAGATAGATGCCCTTGTCTGGATATTTGAGGAAGGGCTCCAGCGTGTCACTTCCCATATAACCATTAAGAGTAACCGCATCCACGCCATAGGCATCGTAAGCAGACTTGGCGTAATAAGCTTGCGTTTCCCCAATATCCCCACGTTTGACATCAAAAATGACGGGGATCTCTTTGGGGATTTCTTTGAGCACCTGCGAAAGAATCCTCATGCCTTTCCAGCCCATGGCTTCGTAGTAAGCCGAGTTCGGTTTGAAGGCCGCCGCGTGCGGTGCTGTCTCCTCAATCACCTTGATAATGAAGCGCTTGGTGGCTTCATTGGCTTCCTCCATCCGTACATCCAAACCCACACACAGATTCGATCCCGTAGCGGCGATTCTTTTTTCCAGTTTTTCGCGGAACGTCATGACTGCTGCTATCATGGTGGGTTAAGTCATTTTGGCAAATGGTTGCAGGAGAGTTTTCTTCAGGCTAGTTGCGGCATGAGTTCACCCCTTGTCGGCATCATCATGGGTTCCAGTTCAGATTGGCCCACCCTGGAAAACGCAGCCCGCGTGCTGCAGGACTTTGGCGTTCCTTTCGAAAAGAAAGTCGTCAGCGCCCACCGCACCCCCCAGTTGCTGTATGACTATGCAACGACAGCCCAGTCCCGCGGCCTGAAGTGCATCATTGCCGGGGCGGGCGGGGCTGCGCATCTGCCCGGCATGACCGCCAGCATGACCACCCTCCCTGTGCTGGGGGTGCCGGTGCAGAGCAAGGCCCTCAGCGGTGTGGACAGCCTCTACTCCATTGTGCAGATGCCCGGAGGCGTGCCCGTGGCCACGTTTGCCATTGGCAACGCCGGAGCCCTGAATGCTGGCCTGTTCGCCGTGTCCATGCTGGCTAATGAGCAGCCGGAACTGGCGGCCAAACTGCAGGCCTTCCGTGACAAGCAGACGGCCAAAGTGCTTGAGAGCCAGGCGGAGATCGAAAAATAGACCGCTGGGAGCCCGCTCCCCCGCAAAGCCCCGGGCGAAGTGATTGCAAAGCCGCGCAAACGGTTGCAAACACTTCGCCTGTTTCATTCCTTCCGTCTGCCATCCACCCCATGCTTCCCCAGCCCTTTCTTCCTCCTTCCACCATTGGCATTCTAGGCGGCGGCCAGCTGGGCCGCATGCTGACGCTGGAGGCGCGCCGGAGCGGCTACCGGGTGGTCATTTTTACCGATGAGCCTGCGGGCTGCCCGGCGGGACAGGTGGCGGATCTCGAAATCAACGCCGCCTACGACGACGAGGCCGCCCTGAAGCGCTTCCTCTCCGAGGTGGATGTGGTGACGGCAGAGTTTGAAAACATTCCGGATGCATGCCTGCAAGCCGTGGAGGCGGTGAAGCCACTTCGCCCGGGCCGCAAAGCCATCTACACCACCCAGCACCGCGAGCGGGAAAAGCTGTTTTTGCGCGAGAGCGGCATCGCCTGTGCCGAGTTCCGCATTGTCGAATCCCTCGCCCAGCTGGAGGCTGCGGTGGCTGAACTGGGCCGTCCCTGCGTGATCAAGACCGCCGCTTTTGGTTACGACGGCAAAGGCCAGGCCAAAGTGGTGGAGGCGACAGATCTGGCGGAAGCCTGGAAAGCTTTTGAAGGCCATCATGCAGTGGTGGAGCAGTGGGTTCCGTTCGTCTGCGAGATCTCCGTGGTGGGTGCGCGCGGTGTGGATGGCCGTATGGCCACTCATGGCGCGGTGGAAAACCGCCATGCCCACCACATTCTGGATGTCACCCTCGCCCCCGCCCAGGCGGAGCCTGCCATCGTTTCCCAGGCGCTGGAACTGTGGGAAGCCGTGGCCGAAGGCTTGGACTACGTGGGTACCATGGCCGTCGAAATGTTTGTCACGGCTGAAGGCCGGGTACTGGTGAACGAGATCGCCCCGCGTCCCCACAACAGCGGCCACTACACCATTGATGCATGCATCACCAACCAGTTCCAGCAGCAGATGCGTGCCATCTGCGGCCTTTCCCTGGGAGACCCCACCCAGCACACACCCGCGGTCATGGTGAACCTCCTGGGCGATGTCTGGCCCTCGGAGCATGTGCATCCAGACTGGTCGCCCGTGCTGAACCATCCGCGTGCCAAGCTGCACCTCTACGGCAAAGCCAGCGCCCGCGCCAAACGCAAGATGGGGCACTACACCGTCCTCGGCGACACCCTGGAGGAAGCCCTGGCTTCCGTGGAAGGCATCCGCGCGAGCTTTTGAACGGCGGGCAGTATTTAGCTCCCTAAACGGCCGGGCTGAGAGTTGCCTAACAATTCATTGAGAATCAAGCGCCTGGCGGCGAATCACTTCATCGGTTCCATGTAGTAAACGCCGGTGGTCATGGTGAAGGCGTTGGCGATGGGCATGCGTTTAAGCGCATGTTCGGCACCCCATGAGTCGGTGTAAAGGAGCTCGCCGGTTTTCAGGTTGTAACCGATGATGAGACGCATGTGACCGCCGCGGGCCTGAGGGATCTCGGGCTCCGGCAGCAGGCCGAGCATGACGCCCCACATAACCGGGATGCCTTGGTCCACAAGGCCGGTGATGCTGCGCTGGAACTTGCCGTAACCGGAACGGTCGCGGGTGGTGCGGGAGTCCTTCAGCACCTGGCCGTCCATGGCACCGTAGATTTCGTCGATGTAGATGACACCGTCACGAGGCGCGGTGCTGACTTCGCGTTTGTCAGCACGCTTGGCCTCCTTGTTGTAGTCGCCCACCATGTCGGTGAAGGTTTTGACATCCCAGTTTTCCACCACACGGACGCGCACACGAAGGCGGCCTTCCAGCTTGTTCAGCGCTTCGTACATCTTGGCAGGGCTGGTGCCTCCGTCGCTGCTGCTGTCCGCCACCTGGGCCATCTCATGCTGATCCACCGGGATGCCGTAGTATTTGAAGACACGCTCGGCGGTGGCGACGGCGCAGTAGCCTTTCGGCCCCTGGTCCACCATGGGCACGTTGCTGATCATCACATCACCATTCTCCTGGCGGGTGACATTGGTGGTGAGAGAGCCTTTGGTGACAGCTGTGGTCTGGGCCGTGGCGTTGGTGGGGGCTGCACCGGCTTTCGGGACAGGGGCCACGCGCAAGCGGATGAATTCGGGACGGAAGGGGATGCTGCGGGACTTCATCTCGCGCTGGAAACTGTATTCCAGGAGATAGGCTGTGGGGGGCTTGACCCAGACAAAACCCTCGGCGGCAACGGCACTGGTTTTGTCCTTGCCTCGTTCCGTGGCCGCCACCGCCAGTTGCTTGTCCAAAATGCCGCGCAGGCTGGCGATGCGGGTCTCAAACTGGTTGCGGTCAGGCGTGGGTTCCTGGTTGTCTCCACGGTTGTAGATGGAGAAAGTCATGCGCACCGGACGGGCCTCAGGGCCAAAGTCCACCAGAGCCTCGGTGACGGGGATGCTGCCGCTTGAAAGGGAAAGGCCGGGACCAAAAAAACGCGCCTGATCTTTCTTTTCCGAAAGCCACTGAAAACGCAGCGGGGCAAACTGCTGCTGAAATTGCTCGGTGGTCAGATCCCAGGCGGCATGGCCAGCCAGGGCATCCAACGCACGGGCCGGTGCAACAGCCGTACCCGGGGCGGGAGTTTGGGCGCGAATCGATGCCGGGAGCAGGCCTGCGAACAGGGCCGCCAGTGCAAGAGCCTCGAAGATCTTGGCACGTGAGAAGACTGACCGAGGGGGGGAGGCGAGGTCGGTTGAGATGGCCATCGCTTCCTGAGACGTAGGAGCGGCGGCGTTTGTTAAAAAAAACTCACCCAGGAAGCAATTTCCTGGGTGAGTTTCGGAAAATCCTGTCAGCAAATGGACGGAAAACGCTGCTTAATGCTTGGCTTCTGGCTTGTGCTCGGCAGCCGGGGTGCCGTGACTGTCTTTCTTGGCCTCGCCATGAGCGTCACCATGACCGTGGCCTTCCTTTTTCTTCGTGTCCGTATTTTCATGGAGTCCTCGTGTGCTTTCCCAGGAATGCTTGTCGCAGGAAGCGGAGGCAAAAACAAAGACGGCGGCGGCAAAAAGGACGGAAACGGTTTTCATGAAAGGGGTGTCCAGCCAATTTAGAGACGCTTTGGTGGGGTGCAATCAGGTTTTGAGGGACAAGCAGCCTGGAGAAAAGTGGCGGGGTTTTGGAATATCGGAATGCGATAGAATAGCGCTTTCGT
>DASWXG010000536.1:0-5838 GCA_036405615.1 Prosthecobacter sp.
CCACCCGGTAAAAGGGCTCAAACAGGCGCGGCAGGCATTCTGCCGGCACTCCGGGCCCTTCATCAGCCAGTGTCAGAGTTACCACCCCCCGGTTTTCCGTGGCACGGATTTCCAGAGGCTTGCCCCCCGCATGCAGAAGCGCGTTGCGCAAAATGTTGCCCACGGCCCGGCGCAGCAGTTCAGGCACGGCTTTCACCTGGACTTCGGAGGGCACCTGGAGATTGCAGAGCGGCGCAGGCACGCCTTCCAGTTGCACCGCGCTTTCCAGCAGAGGGCGCAACTCCAGAGTTTCGGGAGTTTTGGCGCTCTGTCCCAGAGAGGCCTTGGAGAAAGACAGCAGTTCGTCCACCAGCGCGGAGATCTGGCGCAATTCATCCCGCACATCCGCCAGACGATAGGCCTCCCCGCCATCCAGCCGGGGTTCCAGGATGCCCAGACTCATCTCCATGCGGGCGATGGGGCCGCAAAGTTCATGCGCGACATCCCCCAAAAACCGTTTCTGGCCGCGCACGAGACCATCCAGCTGAACAGCCATCTGATTGACCGCATGCGACAGACGCCCCAGTTCATCTCCGCGATCCTCCGGCACCCGCACTTCAAAACGGCCTTTGGCGATCTGCTCCGTCGCCTGCATGCTGGCTCGGATGCTGCGGGTGATGCCCCGCACAAACGGGAACCACAGCAATGCCGAAATGGCCACACCGCCAAACACGCTGAACAGCCAGGGACGCGGATCAAAAAACAGGCCGCCGCCGGTCATGGATTTCGAGGCAATGATCAGCACCAGAGGCCCCTCTTCCCGCAACCAGTTGGTCGGGGGCGGCAAGCGCACCCCGGCATAGTACAAAGGGGGATTGCCCGCATGCAGGAGGAAGGTGCCCAAACGCGAGGGCATGCGGGGTGGCCCGCCGCCGGGGGCATCGCGTCCCGGAGGCACGCGGCCTCCGGGAGCCAGATCTTCTGCACCGCGAGGGGGCGGTGGCGGTTGCTGCTCGGGAGGCAGGCTGTCACCAAACAAAAAGGTTTCCAGCGGATCACGGGGCGGTGGCGGAGGACGGTCCTCCGGACGTGGAGGCCCTTCACCTGGGCGGCGCGGCCCCGGCTCCATGGCGCGGAGCTGCTGGGTCAGCTTGTCGGGCAGGTTCATGCCGTCTCCGGCCACAATATGCCCCGGGTCACTGGCGATGCGCAACGTCACCTGCACCTCATGCTGGGAGCCCAGGCCGTGAATGACTTCCGGCCATTGAGCCCGCGCGCGGGTGGAAAGCGCCTCATGCACCTGCTGCCCGATGGCCTGCAGGCGGTCGCTCGCAACCGTGCCCAAAGCTCCCTGCAAACCGGCGCCAAACTGCCAGCGCAACACCAGTACAAACACCGCCGCCAGCACAGCCACATTCACCAGCAACCAAACAAGGATGCGGGTGTAGAGATTGAGCGAACGAAGTTTCATGAACAGTCAGTGAGGAGATATGACAAAGGCAACTCAGGCAGCAGGATGAATGAACATGTAACCCGCACTGCGGACCGTGCGGATGAAACGAGGCTCGTGAGCATCGTCCCGCAGTTTGCGCCGGAGCGCGGCCACGTGGACATCAATGCTGCGGTCAAAGACTTCATATTCACGGTCGCGGAGGGACTCAATGAGAGCCTCGCGGGAACGGATGCGTCCGCGTGATTTCATCAGCGAAGCCAGCACATCAAATTCCACCGGGGTGAGGTTCAGTTCCCGGTCTTCAAAGGTGGCAACGCGGGCATCCAGATTCAACCGCAGAGGACCTGCAGCCAGTTCCAAAACCGCCTGCACGGCAGGTGCCGCCACCTGCGACAAAGCCGCCCGGCGAGTGACAGCCCGCAAGCGGGCCAGCAGTTCACGTGAAGAAAAGGTCTTGGGCAGATAGTCATCGGCACCGATCTCCAGTCCCACGATGCGGTCCGCCTCGTCTCCCCGGGCTGTCAGCATGAGAATGGGTACGGCGGATTTTGCCCGCACCCGGCGCAGCACTTCGTAGCCATCGCAACCGGGCAGCATGAGGTCCAAAATCACGGCATGCCACGGCTGCGCCACGGCCCGCTCAGCCCCCTCCGGCCCTGTATGCTCCATACCCACGGAATACCCCAGCGGCTCCAGATAATCACGGATCAGCCCGCACAGCTTGCGGTCATCATCTATGACCAGCACATGCGTCCGTCCGTCGGTCATCATGGCAGGGGCATCAGGATACATTGCGCCTATTGTAAAGGTGCAAACCGTTAAGCGAGAACAGATTTACAAAGGCTTAACAATTTTTATCAACAGCCCGGGGTGAGGTCTAATGCAGGGAAGGCCGGTCTTTGGCAGCGCCCGGGGAGGCCCCGCCAGGGTTAGAACCAAAACGACACTTTCCAGTGTTTTCTGTACTGCCTCCGGGACTTGCCAGGGGACGTATCCGGCTTTAGAGGAACGCTTCGTTCGTTTCTCTTTTTCTTTTCACCGACCATGATCAAACTCACCGGCATCGCAGATGAAGCAGGCGCGTCCCTGGACGTGCAAATCAAAGCCCACCAGGAACTTGGCTGGGACAGCATTGAATCCCGCGTGGTGGAGTTCGAAGGTGTGAAGGGCAATCTTCATGAGATTCCGGATGCCGTTTTCGACAAGGTGGTGGCCCGCCTGGCCGAGCAGAACATGAAGGTGAGCGGCTTTGGTTCCCTCATCGGCAACTGGGCCAAGAAGATCACCGATGACTTCAGCATCACGGAAGCGGAAATCAGCCGCGCCATCCCGCGCATGCAGCGCCTGGGTGCCAAGCTGATCCGCGTCATGTCCTATGCTGTGTGCAAGGACGAAGGCGGCAAAGACCTGGAAGAGCAGTTTGCCCCGGAGCGCATCAAGCGCATGCAGGAAATCAACAAGCGGTTCGCTGATGCCGGCCTGACCGTGGTGCACGAAAACTGCATGAACTGGGGCGGCATGAGCCCGACCTACGTGCAGCGCATGGCCGAGGCCGTGCCGGGCATGAAATGGGTGTTCGACACCGGCAACCCGGTCTTCATTGACGACCGCGACCGCCCCGGCCAGAAGCAGGACGCCTGGCAGATGTATCAGGCCATCAAGCCCTTCATGGCGCACGTGCACGTGAAAGACGGCATCTGGGACAAGGCCAAGAACGATGCTGTTTACACCTTCCCTGGCGAGGGCGAAGGCCAGACGGAGCGCATCATGAAGGACCTGGTGGAGACCGGTTATGAAGGCTACATCAGCATTGAGCCACACGTGGCCGTGGTGTTCCACGGTGCCGGTGCTGCGGACGAACTTTCCCCGGAACAGAAGGCCAAGGAACAGTATGACAGCTACATCAAGTACGGCCGTATGCTGGAAACCATGCTGAAGAAGCTGGGTGCCAATCTCGGCTGATTGCCACCTCTGAACAGGACAGTTGTTTTCAAAAGCCCCAGCCCTCCGGGTCTGGGGCTTTTTCTTTCCAGGCTCTGTGGAAACACGGCGTGTTTCTGACATTTCCCGGGCTTTCCAACATCTTGCAATCGCCCCTCCGATAACTCACTTTTCTAAATCATTAACATAGTTAAATCAATTAATCAAGCATACAAAGATTCCCAAACAAGAAGCTTGTCAGCAAAGGCGTCTTTGTTATAACCAACTTTAATTCTGCCCAAATGACCTTTGGCAGAAGGTGGCAACACCTCATCCGTCCCTTGCGGGCGGGCGCTGTCCCGGGCGTGATCACAGCCAGTCACTCGCGTCGAACCTAACCAAAAACCCGTTCATGGAAAGGCCCCTCGTATGTCAGTGCAAGAAGTCGCCCTGGATCCCTGCCATCTGCATTGCCGCTGGAACGGCAAAGACATGTGCCTGCGTTGCCTGCTGACGCCGGAAGCCATCGCCGAACATCACCTTAGCCTCGGGGTAGCCTGCGGACTGAGGCATATCTACTATCCCAACGAACTGCCGCCCTGTGTCCATGCCAATGGCGAACTGGACTGGCATGTCAGCGAATGGGAGGACGATGAGGAAGAGCCGATCTGCCTGGAGGATCTTGACTTGATCGCTCCTGCACGCCGGCAGGCGGCTGTACTGGCTTGAATCAAAACGGTCCGCCCGCGTCCCCTTTCCTGCCCAACTCCGGGGCTGTGAGGCAGCCCGCCCCGGCTGGCCCCTGGTCTTTCTTTTCAGCGAAGCTCTTCACGACAGGGAGCCCCTTTCGCCCGGTGCCTGATGCGTCAGAAAAAATCAACCCGGCAGCGGTATGCCCAGGTGTTCGTTCATACAGGATTGACGCCGCCTTTGCCCCGTTGTAACGGCCTTTTTGTCTTTTCCGCATTGTGGCCAAGAAATCTACCAAGACTGAAGATTCGTCCCCCATCCTGGCGGACAGCGCACCCATCGAGATCAAGCCTGTGGACGATCTCTACGGGGACTGGTTCCTCGACTACGCCAGCTACGTGATCCTGGAGCGTGCCGTGCCGCACATCCATGACGGGTTCAAGCCGGTGCAGCGCCGCATCCTGCACAGCATGGATGAACTGGAGGACGGCCGGTATAACAAGGTCGCCAACGTGGTGGGCAACACCATGAAATACCACCCCCACGGCGATGCCAGCATCGGCGACGCCATGGTGCAGATCGGCCAAAAGGACCTGCTCATCGACACCCAGGGAAACTGGGGCAACATCCTGACCGGCGACAACGCCGCCGCGCCACGATACATTGAGGCCCGCCTTTCCAAGTTTGCGCTGGATGTGGTTTTCAGCCCCAAAGTGACCGACTGGGCAGCCAGCTATGACGGCCGTAACAAGGAGCCGGTGACCTTGCCCGTAAAGTTTCCCCTGCTCCTGGCCCA
The DNA here is from genome assembly GCA_036405615.1 of Prosthecobacter sp. GTDB lineage: Bacteria > Verrucomicrobiota > Verrucomicrobiia > Verrucomicrobiales > Verrucomicrobiaceae > Prosthecobacter. The sequence goes on from DASWXG010000536.1 coordinate 4,839, forward strand.
GGGGGTAGAGGGTATTGCCGTCGGTCTTAGCTGCCGCATTTTGCCGCATAACTTCATCGAACTTTGCGAGGCCAGCATCGCTGCGCTCCGGGGTGAGGAAGTGTATGTCGTGCCAGATTTCCCCCAGGCGGGTATCATGGACGCCTCCGACTACAACGGCGGCCTGCGCGGAGGGCGCATCCGCGTGCGCGCCAAGATCGAAGAAGGCCAGAAAAAGAACACCCTGGTCATCACAGAGATTCCTTTCGGCACCACCACAGGCGGCGTCATGGACTCCATCGTGGCGGCAAATGAGAAGGGCAAAATCAAGATTGCCCGTGTGGATGATAACACGGCCGAGTTTGTCGAGATCGTGGTCCAGCTTCCGGTGGGCACCGATGTCGAGACCACCATCCAGGCCCTGTACGCCTTCACCGACTGCGAAGTCTCCATCGCGCCAAACGCCGTCGTCATTCAGAATGACAAACCCCGTTTTGTGAATGTGAACGACCTCCTTAAGGAGAGCGCCGAACATACCAAAAAGATCCTGGGTGACGAGCTGCAGATCCAGCTCAACGAACTCGAGGAAAAATGGCACTTCAGCTCCCTGGAGAAGATCTTCATCGAAAACCGCATCTACCGGAAGATCGAAGAGGCTGAGACCTGGGAGGCCGTGATGGCCGCCATCTGGAAGGGCCTCAAACCACACCTCGGCGTGTTGAAACGCCCGGTGACGGATGATGACGTCGCGCGCCTGACGGAGATCAAGATCAAACGCATCTCCAAGTTCAACAGCTTCGAGGCGGACGAGCACATCCGCAGCCTGGAGAAGGACATCGACCAGGTGCAGAAGAACCTGAAGCAGCTGACCCGTTTTGCGATCGCCCACTTTGAGCGGTTGAAAAAGACCTATGGAGCAGGCCGCGAGCGCCGCACAGAGGTCAGCAGCTTTGACCGCGTGGCCGCAGCCCAGGTGATCATCGCCAACGAGACCTTGTACCTCGATGCCAAGGAAGGTTTC